>CANRCY010000133.1 GCA_947629225.1 uncultured Clostridia bacterium
CTCAGGGGCAAAAAGCCCTCCCCCGCGGAGGAATTCTGAGCAAACAAAATGGCTCCTTCCGTCCGCGCAAAGACGACCCGCCTCTCCGCGCCCTCTTTCAGGGCGCGGTACACTTTGCGGAAGGGCGGATAGCCGCCGAACTCGCGCACAACTTCCCTCTGCGTATACCCTTGGCGGGCGAGGAGCGCCGCCATCTTGGAAAGAACGGCGCTCTGGTGGCGGAAATAGGTGCGGCGGGAGCAGAGGAGCCGCTTTCCCGCAAACTCCGAAAGCTCCTTTTTTCTGCGGAAATACTTGTATTCGAGCAAAAATTTTTCCTCTTCCGTGCACTCGTTCACCGCGAAAGAGAGCGCCCCGCGCAAGCGGCAGAGCGCGTCCGCCATCAAAAACATATCGGCGATCTTCGCGGCGAGCGTGAACGTATCGCACTGCGCGCGGAAAGAGAGTAACGCCTTGTTCTCCGCACTGCATCTGAGCGAATCCTCGAGCCGCTCCAGCCGCGGGAACGCATAGAGCAACAGTTTTACATAGAGAAATCGTTCCATCGGTTACCTCGCAAAAAACAAAATGCAAACGTTTGTTTGCCTTTTTATGATAACACGGAATCCTGACAAACGGGTGCCCATATGCCACTTTTTTTTGTTTCGTTCAAAAAATTTTTTATTTGCTTAATCTCAAAAAACTTCTCCGAGAAGAGTTGTATTTTGCGCGCGCGCGTGTTATAATTGACCTATGAAACCGCAAATGATGTTCTTGTCGGGCGCCGCCGCGCTCGCCCTCACGGCAGGGCTGTTTTCCCTTTCCGCCCTTCCCGCGGAGGCGGAGAGTGCGGCAGATCTCTTTTTGCCCGCAAGCTACGAACAATATCTCCCGCTCGAACGCCCTTCCGACGCGGCAATGAACGAAGATTACACCGTCATTGCCGACGGGAGCGTTCTCTATATCTACGACAAAGCGGCGGGAGAGTACTCCCGTTACCCGCACGAGCCCCTCGGCGTGCCGCGCAACATCACCAAACTCGGCTTTACTTCGGACGGCAGGCTCTTCTTCTCCGATCAGGACGCACAGCTCTACCGCTACGACTTTACGGCTTCTGCTGCCGAAATCCAATCGAATATCCCCTGCTCGACCTTTGTCATCGACGGAGACACCCTCTATACGACGGCGATCTCCAACGGAACGACGACCTTTCTCGCCTTCCCGCACAGGGGCGCGGGGCTCTCCTACGAGCGGCGCAGGTTCATCGGCGACCTCTCCATGCCCACGAGCATCGCCCCGCACATGTTCGTCAAAGACGGGGTCTTATATTGCGCGATCAACTCGCACGTCTATGCCTATACCGATAACGGCGATACTTTCGACCAGACCGAGCTGCTTCTCTCGGGCGGTCAGGCGGTGCAGGACCTCACCTCGGTCGCCGTCTTCGGCGGGCAAATCTACTACACCGTGAACGACGCCTTGGAGAACGAAAACGACGGGATTTATCTCACGCAGATGGACAACGCCTCCAAACCCGTCCTGCTTTTGGAGGGGGACGGCTTCAACGCGCTGTTCTCCTATGGGGAGAGCCTGTACTGCATCTGCGGCGCATCGGTGCGGGAACTCAAAGTAGACGGAACGACCGCCTCTTACACGGGGTACGAGATCGCCGCGGGTTCCGATTCCTTCAACCGCATTTCGAACGCGGGCGACACCGTCCGTGCGCGGGACTTGCTCGTCACGGCAGACCGCGGAAACGGGCGCGTCTCCGTTCTCGATACCCGCACGGGAGAATTCTCCCTGTTGCAGACGGGCGAGGCGAGCTATGTGGCGACGGACGGAGAGGTGATCGCCGCCGCCGTCGGCAACCAGGTCAAGCTCTACCGCTACGGCGGGGAAGAGCCCTACTACACCCATACTTCCGCCAACGCGGTCACGGGGGTCGCGGTCGTCTGCGGGGAATGCTACTACGTCACCGAACATCACTACGGCGTCGCGCGCGAGGGCGCGCAGGAATTCACCCGCCAGAACTCCCCCGTTGCGCTCACGAGCGATATTTACGGCAATCTCTACGTTGCGGACAGGCAGTCCCGCGTTCTGCAATATACCGAGGAAGAATTCCTCGACGACACGGTGGACGACGGGCAGATCGTCACCGAAGATTGGTCTCTTCCGCGCGAGTTCGGCGCGCTCCGCGCCGATTACGACGGAGGAATTTACTATCTCTCGGGAAACACCCTCTATAAAAACGGGGAACGGCTCTCCCTTTTGGACGGCAGCGGTTGTGTTTACCATGCGGAAAAGCCCGCGCCCGCGCTCGTCTCCTTTGCGCTCGGCTTCGAAGACAACAGCCTTTATCTGCAATACGGGGACTATATTGCCGTCACCGGGAACGTCTCCTTCCCCACCCTTTCGACGATCGCCGCGACGGACGTCTACTCGGAAGTGTTTGCCTCGCCCGACGGGAGCGCGCTCTCCCTGACGGACGTGAATGCGGGCTCGACGGGGATACGGGTCGGGGCGGATCGGCTCGAAGAAGACAGCCTCTTCTTCCCCTATGAGAGCTATTACCGCACGCAGGAAGGCGGCAGAGGAATTTTGCTCTGCGAGCGGGGGAAATTCTCCCTCGTCGCCCTCTTCGAGGACTACGGCTACACCGTGGCGCTCTACCGCACCGAGGACTGTACGGAAGCCTCGGCAAAGTGGACGAACGTTACCCCCGCCGAACGGTACACCACGAGCAGCGTCGCGCTCTGCTACTATCCCTGCCTTTCGGAACAGCTCGAGATCGCGCGGCTCCCCCGCGGCTCCGTGCTGACGTTGCTCGCCGAAGTCGACACGGGAGACGGATTCGAATACGCCTATGCCCGAAGCGGTTCCGTGCTCGGCTATGTGCCTCTCTCCTATCTCACCCCGTCTTCCCCGCTCGAACTTCCGCCCGAAGAGTTCACCCTCGGCTATCTCAAAGCCTCCGAAAAGGGCGTGCTCTTCTACAATACCGAAGACCCGAGCGAAACGTTGCTCATAACGGAGCGCACGCAGATCATGATCTACGGCTACGACGCGGAAAGCGGACTGTATTCGGTCTGCATTGAAAAGGACGGCAAAAAATACACCGCGCAGATCACCGACCGCATGATCCAGACGGGCAATCCCGACGCTCTGCGCCTGAGCCTGATTGTCGTGCTGTGCGCGCTCGCAGTGGGCGTCGTCACGGCGTTTGTCCTCTTCTATCCGCGGAAGAAAAAGAAACTTGACGGAAAACCGTCCGAAAAGAAAAAAACAAATAAGGAGATCGTATGAAATATCTCTCTCCGCTCGTGCCTCAGCGCGCCGATCCTTACCTTTACAAGCACACTAACGGGAAATATTACTTTACTGCCACCTGTCCCAAGTACGACAGAGTGGAAATCCGTTGCGCCGACACGGTAAACGGCATTGCCACCGCGCCCGCGCGCGTCGTCTGGCGCCGTCATTCCGTGGGTCCCATGGCAAGCCATATCTGGGCGCCCGAAATCCACTATATCATGGGGAAATGGGTGATCTATTTTGCCGCGGGGGAACTCCCCGACCGCTGGAAAATCCGTCCCTATACCCTCATCTGCAAGGGAGACGACCCTATGAAAGACGATTGGCAAGAGGGCGGCATGATGATCCCCGCCGAGGACGACCCCTACTCCTTCACCGATTTCTCTCTCGACATGACGGTGTTTGAGCAAAAGGGCAAATGGTATGCGATCTGGGCGCAGAAAGTGGGAAGGCGGCACGGCATTTCCAACCTCTATATCGCCGAGCTCGCGACCCCCACCCGCCTCAAAACGGTGCAGGTGCTCCTCACCACGCCCGACTATGATTGGGAGCGCGACGGCGGCTTCTGGGTGAACGAAGGACCCTCGATCTTAAAGCACGAAGGGAAAATTTACTGCACGTTCTCCGCTTCGGCGACAGGCGCGTGCTATTGCATGGGGCTCTTGACGGCAGACGAAAACGCCGACCTGCTCGACCCGCTCTCTTGGCGGAAGAGCCGCAGACCTGTGCTGAAAACGGACGAAAAGCTCGGGGTGTACGGACCGGGGCACAACTGTTTCGTCCTCGGCGACGAGGGCGAACAGCTCTCGCTGTTGCATTTCCGCAATTACGAAAAGATCACGGGCGACCCTCTGAACGACCACAACCGCCACGCGCACGTCATGAAGGTGAAATTCGACGAGAGCGGCGCACCCGTGTTCGAACTGCGCAAGGAGGACCTCTACAACACCCCCTTCGAGAACGAAAAGCAAAAGAACATCAACGCATAATCAAAACCACCAGTGAACTGGTGGTTTGCACAACCCCTAAAAGGGGATGATGTCGGCTGACCCGTAAACGGGTGC
>CANRCY010000134.1 GCA_947629225.1 uncultured Clostridia bacterium
CATGTGAAACAATTTTTAGTTTCCCAAGCCGAAAAACGATGTTTCACGTGAAACAATAAACGCTGATTTTATCATTTGGTGCAATGAGATTTATGGATTTGTAAGCACAAAAATGGGCAATTCAACTTAAAAATACGAAAAATGCCGCAATGATATGCGGCATTTTCCATTATTTTCCGGAAAGAAAGTCCGCAAGCCATTTTCCGGATACTGCGTAGCTTGTGGCATTGTGAAACCATACGGAATTTGCAATGCTCCCGACGATCGCACTTGATTGGAGCGTGGATTCAAGCGGCAGCCAGCCGAGGACGGTCAGGACGATAAAGAGCAGGAAACAGGCCTTTAAGAATCCGAGCAGTGCGCCTAAGAATTGGTTCGCGATACGGAAGGGTGCGAGTTTGTCGATTGCCTTGGTCAAGAATCTTGACATAAAGAACACGCCAACGCGAAGAAGAACGATCAAGAGCACAAAGGAAATGACGTTAGCAATCCATTTTGCGAGGATCGAACCGATAAGAAGTGCGGGCGTCGTTCCTGCGGGGATCAAATCGGCGCCGGAGAATCCGATCGATATAAACCATCTCGGAATCGCGCCAATATCCATATCTTTCAAAACTGCGCCAAGATCTGCTCCCGTAATGCCGATCGGAAGTTCGGCGGCATAGGTCGCATTTTTTCCGATCGAAGCGGCAATGCCTCTTGCAATAGCGCTCGTCATACCGAAGCACGCTTCCAAAAAGTTCGCAAAGGAAACACACAGCATAAAGGCAAAAATGACAGACGCAATTTTGCCCGCAAGTTTACATGTCTCGACGACAAAACCGCGCTGCGCACCGAGCCAAGTCCTCAGAATTAAAATTAAAAAGAAGGCGACGTCGAAGATCCAGCCGATGGATGCGAGCAATTGTGTTTGCATGATTTCACCTCCGATTCAAAACTTGGTTCTATTATACTCTACTTTTGAGGTTTTGTCGTGGATTTTCAAACTACTTTTCAAAATTTGTATAAAAAAAATTGCGGAGTCAAAAATTTACGAAAACAAGGTGGGGGAGAGGATGGAATACTGCTTTCATTTGCAAAATACGATGGCATATGTCGGGGCGCAACGATCATTGATTCGGATGATTCCAAGCCATACTCATGCGCCCGTGATCGTCTGTATCGGGAGCGATCTTGCAATCGGCGACAGTCTCGGTCCGATCGTCGGCACACTGCTCAAAGAACGACGTGAGGCGCAAGGCGCTTTTGTCTATGGGACACTGAAAACGCCTGTAACCGCGAAGGAAATCGGCTATTTAAACGGCTTTTTGATGCGGACGCACCCGGGATGCCCGATCATCGCGGTGGATGCCGCAGTTGGAGACAAGTCGGAGATCGGGCTCATCAAAATTTCAGACCACGCGCTTCAACCTGGGGCTGGCGCAAACAAACGTTTAAGCAAAGTGGGCGACTGTTCGATTCTTGGGATCGTTGCAGACAAGGAGAATTTCAGTTATTCGAAGCTGAATTTGACGCGGCTCGGCATTGTTTATCGCATGGCGGAGGTGATCGCGGGGGCTATATGCGGGTTTTTGGGCGAGTTCGGGACGCTTCGCGCGGCGGAATAAAATAAAGATAATGAAACAAACTGAATTTCGGAGAGAAAAATCATGGTAAAAACGATCAAAATGAAAACTTATGACACGGAGAAGTCCGAAGTCGTGAAGAAGATCACGCACGGCGCTTACGGCGATCCGAAGGGATTCGAGACGACACTGCTCAAAACGAAGAACGGCGATTATTTCCTGTACACGAACGGCGGCGCAGAATCGGTCTACGCGAAGGAGACGATCACGCCATTTTCCAAGCAGCGCGCCCAAGAATTTTTGAAAAACAGTTAAGTTCGCGCCAAAAGATATTGCATTTTTATGCAAAAATTTAGAGTGCAAATGAAAATCTAATACTGAAAGACTTGTGTCAATTATAAATTGACTTATCGACACTGTGGCGTGGTGGAGCGGCTTGACGCAAAAAAATTAGCACAAAAATTAGGCAAAAATAGTAACCGTGCGCTGCAATTAACGGTTCATTGTTGATAACTTGTTGATATGTGGATAACTTATCAACATCATACCCGCGGAAAAACCGCGGGTTTTTTGCGCAAATGTGCGTGGTCTAATCATGCGATCCTCTCCGGGGATAAACGGCGCGCGCATGCGTTCGAAAAGGTGTGTGGTCTCAAACAAACTTTGCATATAAGAAGACACCCCCTCAGGCGCTTTGCGCCAACTCCCCCCTCAAAGGGGGAGCCAATGGGTGGGGTGCACTCACGCCGCAATGCGTCGATCGCCCCGCCGCATTGCGGTCTTGCAACCGGCTCAGCTATCGCGGCACAATTCGCAACCCGCTGCTATCAACATAATTAGTGCCGCTTCGCAGCAAGGGAGGGAGAAAGCGCAAAGTCTCGTAAATTACCCAAAAAGAACAGCAAGCGTGAACAACGGCGCCCACCCAAGCAAGGCGGCGAGGTTCGGATGTCCGATGCGCCGCTCTCGTGGGGTTACGATTAACTTTATTTTGCGGCGGCGCAGAAAGTGAAGGCTGGGGAGCTTAAAAGAAAGCGCTGCGGGATTCGGGACACATCGCAAGTGTCCCGAGCCTTTTTGTTTTTTTTGGGCTTAAAAAAAACGAAATAAAACAGAAGAGCTTGTATGAAACTTTCATGCTTATAAAGGACGAACCTTTCTTGCATTAAGCCGCACGCGGCGATTTAGATAGAACACAATCTAAACTTAATTTTAAGAAATCGGTATCTATTCAAGGAAAACAACGGGGAATAAAACACGCCTCAGCAATAACACTTGATCTTGAAGCCGCACGCGGCGAATTGGGTTAAAGTATTCTCATCGTATATCATATCGTTAAAGGTTGAATTATTTCAACAATCACTTAGACCCGTCGCGGTGAGTCGCGCCTACGCATTCTCCAAGGAGACGTCAAGAGTAGGGACGATGGTTGAAATTTCGCAATCGCTTTTCATTTTGAAGCCGCAAGCGAAAAAATGAGTTAAACAATTTCAGCATGTCGAAACATCACAGGTTGGATTTTTTGAACACCCCCTCAGTCACGCATAAATGCGTGACAGCTCCCCCTCACAAGGGGAAGCCAAGATCGGGGGCAACCTTGCTCACCAAACAAGCCTTTCTTAAATTAAGCCGCAATTTAAGTGAGGATTTTTTATATTGTTTTTTGGGGATACCCCCTGCCCCCCCGTGAGGGGGAATAAAAAGTCATTCACCCCCTCAGTCTCGGCTTCGCCTCGACAGCTCCCCCTGGAAGGGGCAGCCTAAAATAGTGTGACACCCCCGGCGCAAGGACGCGCAACTCTTGCGTCGGGCGGTAGTCCCCCGGCAAGGCGGTCCCGCTACCGGCTCGGCTGTACTCGCCTTCTGCTCGTGTTCCTCTCATGAAAAACAATAGAACTGCTCATCTTCGACATTGCAACGCACAGCCCGGCTATTGCGCAAAATAATGCTCCATCCTCGTAAGAAAAGGCAAATGGGTGGTGCAGTGGTCGACTTGGACAGAACTTGCGCCTTGGGCGGCGCGCCTACCATAGACAAGCGCACGCTTATAGTTTTTTTGAAAAGTAGATACCGATAACTTGATTGTTTGCCCGAAAAGTGCTATCATAACCATGCTACACATTTTAATTGCCCAAATTTAAGGGAATACTCTCGGTAAAAGTGTATTCTCTCGCCTTGAATTTGGGTTTAATGTGTAGCAACATGGAGAGGTGCATTTTTCGTGCGCCTCCCTGTGGGGCGCATCTTTTTTATCGGAGGGTATCGGCGTGAAGGGAAATCGTATGCAAAACAACTTGAAGCAAAGAAGATTTGTACTTTCGATCTTATCGTTTTTGGCGGTGATTTTTTTGTCATTGGGTCTTGCGGCTTGCGGCACAAAAGAGGTGAACGACCGCAACGAAACCTGGTCTATGGAGCGCATATACTATTTGGCGCGGGACAACGGTTTTGAGGGCAGCTATGAAGATTTTAACGCCCTGTTCAAAGGCGAATCGGGTGATAAGGGTGATAAAGGCGACAAGGGAGAAAACGGAATCGACGGCGTTGGTATCAAATCCGCTTATTTCGATGAGAGCGGACATCTGATTCTCGTCTTGACGAACGATGAGGAAATCGACGCGGGACCGATAAAATCGGAAACAGATGAAAAGCCGTTTACCGAGGGACTTTCCTATCAAGCGACAAAAACTTACGGCAACAAAAAGCAATATCTTGTCAGCGGGATAGGCTTGGTCGCCGAATATGACGTCGTGATTCCCGATACGTTCAACGGTTGCCCTGTT
>CANRCY010000135.1 GCA_947629225.1 uncultured Clostridia bacterium
GCCCAGCTCAAAGCGTTCGGCAGCATTGTTTCGCCTCTCCTTTCGGGCTTGCTCGGCGGGTCGGAAACATCCGAAACGCCCGAAACGTCCGAAGCTCCCGCAGAGTCCGAAACGCCCGCAGAGCCCGCGCACATCGAAGATTATCTCGTTGCGCTCACGTTCGGGGCGGAAGAGCTCTCCGTCGTGCTCAACTCCGAGAAGCTCTATGGAATTGAGGGGCTTGAAAACGTAAAGGCGACCCTCACCAAGTACGCCGATTCGACCGCGGAAGACGGTTCTCGCATCTACGGCAAGTTCCGCAGCCTCAACCTTCTCAATATCTATGATAAGACGGGCAAGCTCAACACCTCTCTCACGGGCACGATCGATTACGATACGGTCACGCCCGACGTTCCGAGCGGCACATACCAAAGCTTCCTCGGCGCGGAGAAGTTGCTCCTCGCCATCGTAAAGAGCGCGACGCACGGCGTAAACGAAGAGGGCGAGATCATCTCGGGCGAGCAAGAACCGCACAGCTATGCCGTCAATAAATACTTCTACATCGACGGCACGGTAAATGCTCACCTCAGCATTTTGAATATTATTACGGCGGATATCAACATCCGTCTCATCGCCCTGTCCGTCACGGTGGATGAAGAGGGCAAGCTCGGGATCAATCTCCGTCTCGAATACGATGCGGTGAATGTCGGGGCACTGGTCGCCATCAACGGCGACAGCGAAGTCGATATCACCATAAAAGAGGGCATGGTCTACATCAAGCGGGTGCAAAAGAGCTACTTCGAGAAGACGACCTTAGGCTTGGATGTCGAAAAGAAAACTTATGTTGCGGGGTCGGAGCCCACGCTCTACCGCGCAATGCCTCTCGAAAATTTCACGGGCGATATCTTGGGTCAGCTCGGGTTTATCCTCAACTTCGGCTCTCTCATCACCGATAATCTGAAGCCCAACGAAGACAGCGGCACGACGACCGCGGATAAGATCGACTTCGGCAAGCGCCTTTCCGACGTTCTCAGATCGTACACCTTCACCGAGGAGACGAAGGACGAAAAGGGCGACATCGTAACGCCTGCCTCGTGGAATCTCGTGCTCAACGGCGACGCGCTCGTAAGCGGCATTCTCGGGGACATCACCGTCACCCTCTCGGAGGACAAAGACGGCTATATCCGCGACGTGACAGCGGATACGACGGTCGTCTCGGTCATCACGGCGAACGTCGCTCTCCGCTGGCGCAACCCGGGCGGCAAGATGGAGGAGGGGACTTCGGATCGGACCAACGACGTCGCCGCCACCTTAAAACAGGCAATGGACGCCCGTCTGAAAAAGGTAAATTGGAAGGAGACGACCTACCTCGAAGGACAGCTCACCACGGTGTCCTACTATGTGCAGGGGATCGAGGACCCGATCGGCACGCAGAAGGTCGTGTTCGATCCTACAACGGGCGAATCGTTTGCAAGCCTCAGCTATCCTTCTCTGGATCGGTATATGGAGCGGGAGGGCTTTGAAGGTTATACGCCCGAATGGGAGAAACCCAAGAAGATCGAGCCCGACCTCAAAGTGTATGCAGTCTACCGTCCGAACGAATACGATCTCACCTTCGTGAGCGAACATCCCATTGCGGACACGGAAGAGCTCGGTTACGAAGAGCAGTATGACGAGGCGCAGAATAAGTGGCTCTATACCATTCATTGGACCTACGGAACGCCGATCGAGCTCCCGTTCGGCAGGAACGAAGAGATGTATATCGACTACTTCACCTGTTCCGAGGGCGGACAGCATACCGACAGCAACCTTTCGCTCCACATCTACACCCAAAAGGAGATCACCTACACCGCGCATTGGAAGTATATCGACTACACCGTGGAATTTGTCTCCGACGGGAACGTCGTCGAAACGAGAACGGGGCATTACGGCGACGAGGTCGGAGTTCCCGAAAAGAACCCCGAAAAGACGGGTTACACCTTCGAAAGGTGGGAGAACGCTCCCGAGACCTTCGGCGGCAACGTGCGCGTAAACGCGATCTATAAACCCAATACATACAACGTGACCCTTCTCTCCGCGCACGACCTTTCGGGCAATCTCGGAGACGAGTTCGTCTTCGTGGCACGGGACGACGGCATGTTCGAGTGGAAACTCCAATTCGTCTATGACGAAACGTACCTTCTTCCCATGAACATCAAGACGGAAGACGGCGCATTCATCTTCAACGGCGTTACGGCGAACGGCGAAACTTACCGCGACGTTCTTCCCAACGTCCTTAACGAGACCGTCTTTACGGTCGTTTGGGAAGAGGTCGGCGTAGACGTGCGCTTTGCCGACGAAGACGGCACGTTGTTCGGAGGCATTCCGGCGAGGAACAAAAAAGTCAATTCCAAGTTCACTGCCGAAGAACTTCCCGCCGTGCCCGAAAAGAAGGGTTACACGGGCGCATGGGGCATCGACATCGAAACGTATACCGTTCCCGCAGAGGGCGACGTCATCAAAGCCGTCTATACGCCCATCGAATACACCATTTACGAATATTCCTTCAAGTATATCGAAGGATTCGAGGCGGTGTACGGGGATTACGATTCCGAGGGCGTAAAGGGCAATGTGTATTGGAGGAAGATCTATAAGTACACTTACGGTTCCACGCCTCATAAGCTCACGCTCGGCGAAAACGAAAAGGTCGTCGGCTACGATTTCGAGGGCTACTATACCGAGCGCTTCGGGCAGGGCAAGAAGATCGTCAGCAATCAGATCGACGACGAGATGATTTCCGACATCTTCAACTTCAACGTCGGCGACAGCACGGAAGAAGGGCTCGCGGGCAAGAACGTTCTCTATGCGAATTGGGTCGATAACTCCGTCGAAGTGCACCTTTACAGCGACTTCGATTTCGTAGGCAAAGAGGGGAGCGATCACGACGGCTTCTATAAATCGCTCGTCAAAATGGAGAACGACTACAACATCGAGAACGAGGAAGTTGTTCCCACCACCAAGAGCGGCATCCGCCGTCTCGGCTGGTGGTACCAAGACCCCGAAACCGGTTGGAGACTGATCAAAGACGTCGAAGAATTCCGCAACAACGATAACCGCATACAGGCGACCGTCAAGCTCTTCGCCATCTGGATTGAAGAGATCAAGGTAACGGTGACCTACTTTGGCACTCAGAATATGATGGGCGGTTCCCAATACAACATTTCGGGAACGGTCGCAGGCGGCAAGCCTATCGGCACGAATAGCTCCGCGATCTACGATGCGCTTAAGATCCAACCCAAAGCAAACGGATATTATGTGCTTTACAATACCGACGGTTCCAAGAGCGACGCCCCCGGCGGCAGCGAGAACATCACGATAAGCTATACGGATAGCAGCGCGCTCGGGACTTTCCAGAAAGAAGGCATGAACAGTTTTACCTTCCGCGATATGTTGGGCGCGTCCGCAGCCGACTTCGGCGGCTTGCTCCTTAAAATGGAATACACCGCGGGAGACACAACGCTTGTCCTCTACGACGGCGACGTCGTCTCTCTCCAAACGTATTCGGTGCGGTATCTGAACGAGGCGGGCGAGGAGATCGACGGCGGCGTGAAAGACGGCGTGCGGATTGCATTCCACGGCAAACTCAATGTCGACAAAGTCGATTACGATTTCGACTCGATCGAGATCGACCCCGTCACCCTCAAAGACCTCTTCCCCGAAGGCGTTCCCGTACCCGAAAAACGGGGATACAGCGGCGTTTGGTCCAAGGACGAAAACACCGAAGTCACAGGTTCGCTCGACATTCGTCCCGTCTACACCGTGAACAAGTACGACGTCGTGTTCGTGTGCGACGAGCAGGTCGGCAAGGATTGGGTCTCGGACGGCGATTACGGTTACAAGTATGTCTACCGCACGCAGCTCGAATACGGCGCAACGATCTACTTCCTCTGCCTCGGCGAACAGATCGGCGACCCGTACACGGTGACGGATGAGACGAATGTCGTCAACCTTCCCGAAAAGAAGAAGTTCAACGGCGAGATCGAGGGCGAGTGGGAAGCCGCCATCGACGAAAAGGGCGCAACGTTCACCGTCGTGTTCGACCTCGATACCGTCAACTACCACAGCGCCGTCGCGTTCGATTACAACGGCATATCGACGACGGACGTCACCGAGCAGTTCAATGCCGAGACCAAACCCGAAGGCTACACCTTCCTCACGCCCACGGCAGAGGGATATATCTTCCTCGGTTGGTTCGAGCAAACGGCGAGCGGTTGGCGGCAAGCGACGACCGTCACGCCCACTGCCGACGGCGAGAAACTTGTGAAAAACGTCGAAGCCCTTTGGGTGGAGGTGATCTCGTTCACGGCGACCGCAAAGAGGA
>CANRCY010000136.1 GCA_947629225.1 uncultured Clostridia bacterium
GTGGCGAAATTGGCAGACGCGCAGGTTTCAGGTTCCTGTGGGAGACCATGCAGGTTCAAGTCCTGTCATCCGCACCAGCGAAGCGGGAGGGGTGAACCCCTCCCGCTTCGCTGTATGGATGAATTTATGACAGGACTTGAGGGTGGAGGCGATTGCGGGAGCAATCGGTTTGCGGGCGAAGCGCTCGGGCACAGAAAAGTTTGCCGCAAACTGAACAGCACAGTGTGCTGTTCACCGGGGCGCGCCGCCAAAGGCGAAAGTCCTGTCATCCGCACCAAAAGAGCGAAGAGGTTTTGCCTCTTCGCTCTTTTGAATGTTGTAAGGTTGACGGGACTTGATGGGAGACAAGGCGTTTCTTGTGCCCTTCCACGCACAAGAAACGCCGCAGGGCACGGGATCATTTGAAATCTTTCGAAAAGTGCAAACTCAAAGCGTTATGTCTCCATCGGTGCAGTGAACGACAAGGTTTCTAAATTTATTTAGATCGAAAGAAGCCTGAAATTGTAGCATGTCACCATCAAAATAGACATCGGGGATCGAGCAGCTACTAAAAGCATCTAACCCCCATGCCGACAGAGCGCCGCAAAAATGCACAACTGAAAGTTTGCTCTCTGCAAACGCATATTCGCCGATAGACGCACCGGCAGCGAGCTTTACACTTGTTATATTGCTCCTTGCAAACGCGCTGTTTCCGATATAAGTTACATGGGAAAGGTCAATCTCACCAGCCCCGCATCCATAAAACGCAGAATCTTCAATAGTCTTTATATGACTAAAATCGAGATTGTCGGGTTCACTGTATCCTACAAAAGCATTTACTCCGATCACGGTAACATCTCCGGGGATAATCGCCCCGTTAAAGCCGTTAATAATGGTATTTGTTTGCTTGTCTATAAGACATTGCCCCTTGAATTCATAATAATCATTTCCATCAAAATTCAACTTTGCCCCACAACCGACAAACCCATTTCCTATCAGAGTTACGCTTCGAGGGAGCGTGATCTCTTGGATATCATAAGGGGTAAAGCACTGTTCCCCGATCGTCGTGACGCCTTCGGGAACAATGACTGTTTTGATCGTATCTGTAAATTGATAAAACGAGCCTTGAAAATCGACCGCCGTCACTTTTTTGCCATTTATTTCGGCGGGGATACGAAGGATAGATTCATCATCTCCAAATATCCCGAAACGATGGTCGATACCAGTAACCGTGTACGTTCCGTCCTCATTCTCCTCAGTGAGAAGTTCATAATGCGCGTTCACATTCCCCGCAATAAAAACGATCACGAGCGCAACAATTATCAAGAAAACTATCAACAAGGCAACGATCAGGGGAATTTTCTTCTTTTTCTTTTGTGTTTCATTGTTCTTATTGATTGCTTCCGTAACCGTCTTTTCGATCGTCTCGTTTTTGGCGGAATCGTTTTCCACATACTTGCCCATATTTGATACCTCTTACATTTTTTTGCCGAATCCTGTCGACCACCTCTATTTTAATCTGAAACGGGTTAAATGTCAAGCGTTTTGGGGAAAATATGTTATACTTTTTCTCGGAAATTCGGTTATGAGAGTGATATATCGCCGCATACGGGATCTGAGGGAAGATTTGGATCTGAGCCAGACGGATGTTGCAAAGATGCTCGGCATGTCTCAAACGGGGTATTCAAAGTATGAGACGGGAGAAAACGACATCCCCACGCAGATCCTAATCCGTCTTGCGAAATTTTACAATACAAGTATCGATTATCTGTTGGGTCAAACGGATAATCCAAAGCGTTATGATGCGGAAAAGTGCGGAAATTGAGCCTTTTCCGTTTATTTTTCCGAAAAATGCTGTATAATGGAACATACGTCGTTTCAAACAAGGAGAAACCATGCCTTCGGCAAAACACACATGAACTCATCGCAAAGAGCGCGGCGGCGCATCTCGACCAAGAGGAGCGTCCCGAAAAAAGACGAAGTATTTTTTCGGGAAGAGGAGCCGCCGCCCTCAAATAGAGCTTTTCGCAAGAAAAGCGTAAAAACAGGCGTGCGGCGACGTGGTAGAGATGTTTACTTCGCCCTACGGGCTCGTGCCGCGCTTAGAGAAACAGAACGGCGCGCGGGGCGGTCACCGTTCGCGCCACAAATGCGCTACTTCGCCTGCGGCTCGTGCCGCCTAAGGAATTGGACATTAAAAAAGCGGGGCACTCATGTCGCATTTTGCCAACGGTTATTAACCGTTGGCAAAATGCAATGCTCCACCCTCAAGGGGCAGCCGAAAAATAAGGAGCCCCCTCCCCTACCCCTCCCCCGCGCTGAACGCGCGGGGGAGGGGGAGAATATGCAAAAAATTGAAATTTATCTATATTTATAAATCACTTCGCCAAACTGGTAACTATTGCTTTTATTCAATTCAACATAATATGGCATACAAATTATATCTTCCGTCACCGCATCCCACGGGTTAATTTTTACCCTTGAAAAGCATGGATAAAGTTTATTTTCATATAAAAGAATATCATAGAATTGCATATCATCGGAAGAACAGGAAAGTGTCGAGAAAATCAGCAAGTTGTTTTTTTCAAAAAATCCTTCCGTATAGTTCAGCGGAAAATTATATGCTGCATAGCTTTCGTAATCGGTAAAAATCATGGCTTTTTCCTCTGTAAATTCCGTTGTAAATGATATCATCTTCTCATAATCTTCTGCGGTATCAAGCGGAATTTCATTCGCTTGTATCCCTGCCGAAACGTAATCTTTGTAAGGATCGTCGAGAATATCATCTGTACAAGCCGCAAAAATCACCATAATGCTACCCACTAAAAACAATGCGCATATAATCTTCGATAATTTCTTCATAAAGCACCTCTTATCTATATAACGTTTCAAAACAGAAATTTACTCATTTCTCCGAAAAATTCCTGTTATCATAAATTGTAGCAAAAAACCGCAAACAAATCAAGTCGAACGGGGCGAAAATTATGGTAGAGATGTTTCGACTTCACTTCGTTCCGCTCAACATGACGTAAGGGGGCGGGTCGTCTACCCCCCGGAGGGCGGGGCGAAATGACAGAGAATAGCGTGTCACAAGGCGACAATCAAAGCAAGACCGCTTGCCTTTTTTTGCGTTTCATGGTATAATGCGGGCGATAGAATCGGTACGGAGCAGAAAATATCATGATCGAACAGGGAACGCTTTTTGAAAGAGCGGGATCGGAACCGCTTGCGGCACGGCTTCGTCCGCAGACGCTCGAAGAATTCTGCGGGCAAAAACATCTCCTCGGCGAGGGGAAAGTTCTGCGCAGGCTCATCGAAAGCGATCAGGTCGGCTCCATGATCTTTTGGGGTCCGCCCGGGGTGGGAAAAACGACCCTTGCACGCATCATCGCCAACCGCACAAAGGCGAAGTTCATCGACTTTTCCGCCGTGACGAGCGGCATCAAAGAGATCAAACAGGTGATGGAGCAGGCGGAGAAAAACCGCCGCTTCGGCGAAAAGACCATTCTCTTCGTCGACGAGATCCACCGCTTTAACAAGGCGCAGCAGGACGCTTTTCTGCCCTTTGTGGAAAAGGGCAGCATCATCCTCATCGGCGCGACCACCGAAAACCCCTCTTTCGAAGTGAACGGAGCGCTTCTTTCCCGCTGTAAAGTGTTTGTGTTGCAGGCGCTCAAAACAGAGGAACTTGCAGAACTTTTGCGCCGCGCGATAAGCGACGAGCGCGGTTTCGGCAGGCAGAAAGTGGAAATTTCGGACGAACTCCTCGAAACGATCGCGAACTTTGCCAACGGCGACGCGAGAAGCGCACTCTCCACCCTCGAAATGGCTGTTTTGAACGGCGAACTCAACGGCGATACCACGATCGTCACAAAAGAGACGATCGAACAGTGCACCTCGAAGAAGTCCCTCCTCTACGACAAATCGGGAGAGGAACATTATAACCTCATTTCGGCGCTCCATAAGTCGATGCGCAACTCCGACCCCGACGCCGCCGTCTATTGGCTGGCGCGCATGCTCGAAGCGGGCGAAGACCCCCTCTACATCGCGCGGCGGGTGACCCGGTTCGCAAGCGAAGACGTGGGGCTCGCCGACCCGCGCGCCCTCGAGATCGCCGTCGCCGCCTACCAGGCTTGCCACTTCATCGGCATGCCCGAATGTTCGGTGCACCTCACCGAGGCGGTCGTCTATCTTTCGATGGCGCCCAAGTCTAACGCGCTCGACGTTGCCTATGCCCTTGCGAAGAAGGACGCGCTGAACATGCTCGCCGAGCCCGTCCCCCTCGTCATCCGCAATGCGCCCACAAAGCTCATGAAGGAGCTCGACTACGGCAAGGGCTACCAATATGCGCACGACTAT
>CANRCY010000137.1 GCA_947629225.1 uncultured Clostridia bacterium
GATAAGTTCAAGAAAAGATACGGTATCTAATGCACGTCAGCCTCACTATGCGGGGCTGTTTTGCTTATTTTGAGTCGGTCGAAAGGAAATGAAGAAAAAAACAAACCTGACCTACATCGGCGGACAAGCGGTGATACAGGGCGTCATGATGCGCGGAAAGAGCGGCATGGCGACCGTGGTACGCAACGATAAAGGCGAATTGCAGATGGAAGCCAAGCGCATTACTCCCCCGCAGGAGCGGAAAAAATGGATGCGCTTTGTTTTCATACGCGGCATTGTCAATTTTATCTCTTCGCTCGTCGGCGGCATGCAGGCGCTCCTCCGCAGTTCCGAAGTCGCCATCTCGGAGGACGAGGACCCGCCCAAGCTCAACAAATGGGTGGCGGAAAATTGGAAGGTCAGCGTTTCCGATATTTTCACCCTTATCGCCACCGTGCTCGGCGTGGTGATCGCGGTCGGGCTGTTCATGTTCCTGCCCCAATTCTTTACGGGCATGATCTCGGATCGGTTCCCCGAAGCGATCCCCGCGCACAGGCTCTGGTATTATTTACTCGACGGCGGCTTCCGTCTCGCGATCTTCGTCGCATACATCCTGTTCACCCTTCTCTTCAAATCCCTGAGGGAGACCTATCGCTACCACGGCGCGGAGCACAAGACCATCAACTGCTATGAATACGGTCTGCCCCTCACCGTGGAGAACGTAAAGGGCTGTTCCCGCCTGCACGACAGGTGCGGCACGACCTTCCTCTTTCTCGTCATGTTCATCTCCATCATCTTGTTCTCCCTCGTGGGTTGGGGGTTCCACACCGTTGTCCCCATCGACAACAAGACGCTCGAACGTCTGGCGGAATTTTTGCTCAAACTTTTGCTATTGCCCATCGTGGCTTCGATCTCTTATGAGGTGCTTCGTCTGCTTTCGCGGATACGCAGTCCCATCGTACTGCCCCTCAAAGCGCCCGGGTATCTGTTGCAGAAACTCACGACGCGCGAGCCGACGGACGAAATGATCGAATGCGCCATTCTGGCGTTCCAAAAGGTGCTCGATATGGACGCCGACCCCGCCTCGCCCGAGAAGACGTTCGTCACAGAGACCAAACTTTCGAAGTTGCAGACGATGATGAAGCGGCACTTCGCGGAAAAGGAGATCGACGAGTCCGACGCGGAGTGGATCCTCAGTCTCACGCTCGGCGTTCCGCGCAGCGAACTCAAAACGGAGCGCGTCGTCTCGCAGAAAGAGTGCGGGAAGATCCTCGCCCTCTACGAAGAGCGCCTCACGGGCAAACCTCTTTGGTACATCTTCGGCAACACCGAATTTTACGGATACCGCATCGAGGTGGACGAGCGGGTGCTCATTCCCCGCCCCGAAACGGAGGTCCTCGTGCAACAGGCGATCGCCGCCCTTTCCGAAGGGGACAGAATGCTCGATCTGTGCACGGGAAGCGGAGCGATCGCGGTCGCGGTCGCGTGCGAAGTCGCAAAAGACAGGAACGTGACGATCACGGCGGCGGATATTTCCGAAGACGCCCTCGAAGTCGCGCGCAAGAACATCCGCCTCAACAAGGCGAACGTCGCCGTCGTCAAATCCGACTTGTTCGAAAATATCAAAGGCAAATTCAATCTCATCACGGCGAACCCGCCCTATGTCAGATCGTCCGAAATCCCGCAGCTTCAACGCGAGGTGCGCGATTTCGAACCCCATATCGCCCTTGACGGCGGAGAGGACGGGCTCGAATTTTACCGCAGGATCGCGAGCAGGATCAACCGTCACATCGTGCGCGGGGGGATGCTCATCCTCGAATGCGGCGAGGATCAGGCGCAGGACGTTCTGAAAATCTTCTCCAAGTGCGATTACGCCATGGTGGTAAAAGATCTGAGCGGAAAAGAGCGTGTCGTGAAGATCGTATTTTGAGTTTTCGCGTTTCGCACGATTCTTTGCTCGTTCCACCTTAGGGGTGTCACTTCGAAAAGAATCGTGCGAGGAAACATGCAAAGCGCTTTAACCTGCTTGTCCTCTCGTTCGCGTTGACGGACACTAAGCCGCAGGTATGCGGCAAATTGTGTGCGCTGCCGCAGGGGGACCCTGCTCCGCGCAGTGATTTAGGTTCGCGAAAAATCTTTTGCTCGCGCAAAATCTTTTTCGCGAGGAAACGGGCAAGGGCGGTTGCGGTGACGTTATCTTTCAATATGGATAAAGTAAAAGACATTTACGACAAATATAACGCGCTCACGGAGAAGCTCTCCGACCCCGCCGTCCTTGCGGACATGGAGGAGTGGACAAAGATCTCCAAAGAGCGGGCGGAGATCGAAGAGATCGCCCAAAAATACGCCGCCTGCCTCGCCAAAGAGCGGGAGATGGACGGCGCTTTTTCGGAAGCGGAAAAAGAGACGGGGGAGATGAAAGAGCTCCTGCTCGAAGAGGCGTATACCTGCAAGGAAGCGCTCGCTTCCCTCAACGAGGAACTCCGTCTTCTCTTGCTCCCCAAAGATAAGCGGGACGGGCGCGGCTGCGTTCTCGAACTCCGCGCGGGCGCGGGGGGAGAGGAGGCGGCGCTTTTTGTTTACGACCTCTACCGCATGTATCAAGGCTATTGCGAACGCCGCCGTTTTCAGTGGGAAGTCGTCGACGTCAACGAGACCGAACTCGGCGGCATGAAGGAAGCCATCGTCAACATCGGCGGCAAGGGCGCATACGGCAGGCTCAAATTCGAGAGCGGCGTGCACCGCGTGCAACGGGTGCCCGAAACCGAATCGCAGGGACGCATCCATACCTCCACGGCGACCGTCGCCGTGCTCCCCGAAGCGGAGGACGTGGAAGTCGAGATCGACGAAAAGGACGTGCGCGTCGACCTGTTCCGCTCCTCGGGCGCGGGCGGGCAGAAGGTCAACAAAACGGAGACTGCCATCCGCCTCACCCACTTCCCGACGGGCATCGTCGTCACCTGCCAGGACGAGCGCAGCCAGCTCAAAAACAAAGAAAAAGCATACCGTGTGCTCAAAGCCCGCCTCTACGACTATTACCAGAGCCGCCGCGATTCGGCGGAGGCGCAAAACCGCCGCTCCCTCGTCGGAACGGGGGACAGGAGCGAACGGATCAGGACGTATAATTTTCCGCAGAGCCGTATCACCGACCACCGTATCGGGCTCAGTCTCCACAACATGGAGGAATTTCTTTCGGGCGACCTCGACGAGATGATCGACGCTCTCGCCCGCGCCGACCGCGAACGGCGGCTCACGGAAGCGGAATGAGGAGAACTTTGCTATGACGAACAGACTTGCAAAACGGATCGGCGCCATTTCTCCCTCTCTCACCCTCGCGATCAGCGCCAAGGCAAAGGCGATGAAGGCGGCGGGAGAGGATGTGGTGAACTTCGGCGTGGGAGAGCCCGATTTCCCCACCCCCGAGCACATCGTGGAAGCCGCCAAAGAGGCGCTCGACAAAGGGCATACCAAATACACCCCGTCCTCGGGGCTTTTGGAGCTCAGGCGCGCCATTTGCAGTAAATTCCGCCGCGACAACGGGCTCGAATACGAACCCTCGCAGATCGTCGTCTCCAACGGCGCAAAGCACTCGATCTTCAACGTCTGCTTCGCCCTGCTCGACGAGGGGGACGAAGTCGTTATCCCCGCGCCCTATTGGCTCACCTATCCCGAACTCGTCAAGTGTTGCGGCGGCGTGCCCGTCATTGTGCGGACGAGCAAGAAAAACAACTTCAAGATCACTCCCGAACAGCTCAAAAACGCCATTACAGAGCGGACAAAGCTCTTTATTTTCAACTCTCCCTGCAACCCCACGGGCGCGGTCTATTCGGAAGAGGAAGTGCGCGCGCTCGCCGCGGTCTGCGAAAAAGCGGGGATTTTCGTCCTCTCGGACGAGATCTACGAAAAACTCGTCTACGGACCCGTAAAGCCCTTCTCCTTCGCGGCGTGTTCCCCCGCGATGAAGGAGCGGACGGTCACGGTGAACGGCGTTTCCAAGACCTATGCGATGACGGGTTGGCGGATCGGCTATCTCGCCGCTCCCTCCGACGTTGCCAAGGCGATCGACTCTTTCCAGAGCCACGCCACGAGCAATCCCAACTCCATCGCCCAATATGCGGCGCTCAAAGCGCTCAGCTCCCCCGAGGCGGCGGTCGAAGAGATGGTCGCCCGTTTCTCGCGGCGGCGGCTTGCGATGATCGAGCGCATTTCGGAAATGCAGGGCGTTTACGTCATCATTCCCGACGGGGCGTTCTATGCAATGCTCGTCGTGAGCGGCGCATACGGAAAGAGTTTCGGGAGCCGCCGTATCGAC
>CANRCY010000138.1 GCA_947629225.1 uncultured Clostridia bacterium
TTGCGGTAGCCTTTTTTGGGCTTGGAGCGGAAGAAGTCGATCTTGTTTCCGAACTTGACGAATACCACGAAGAGGACGATGGAGACTGCGGCGACGCAGAGCACCGCGATCGCCCATGCGTCGAGGCTCTCCGCCTTTACATGCGACCAGAGCTCATTGATCCGCTCGCTCGTGTCCGCGTCGAAGTAGTTCATGACGGCGCACCGCTCCATGACGTCCTGCGGGGGGAACTGCGCGAAGAGCTGGCGGCGCGTCCGCTGTTCTTCGTCCGCATAAATCCCTGCGTCCTCTTGTCCGAAGAACCACGAAAGATCGTAATAGTTCTCTTCCGTCATATCCGCTTCCTCTTCGACGCCATAGAGATAGTCGGTATATTCGAGCATTTCGGCATTTTCGCCCGCGATGACGGAGGTATAGCCGATGAAATAGCTGTTGCGCTTGGCGCTCTCCGGCATGGACATGTAGTTGACGAACGCCTGCGCCGCCTTCTTCGTGCCGCGCTCCTCGACGCCCTTCGTGAGCACCCAACCGTCGAACCACAGATTGGAACCCGCTTCGGGGACGAAGTATTCGAGGAGAACGTCGTTTTTCTCCTCCGCCTCGTCGAGCGCATACACGGCGTCGCCGCTCCACGCATAGTTGAGCCAGATCTTCCCGCTCACCATGTCCGCCTTGCCCGTATCCGTCTCGAAGCCGTAGATGTTCTCCTTCATGGAGAGAAGGCTCTTCCCGACGGCGTCGGTGTACTCTTCCGCGGTGCGGTTGAAAACGTCCGTGAGCTTTTGGTTATACGTCTCGTCCTTGTTCTCCGCGAGGGCGAGCAGTTCGTCCTGATAGGTGACCCCGAGCGCGGCGAAGTAGGTGTCGCGCACGTTGTCCTTTGCCGTGATCTTGTTGGCGTAGTCCGCATGGGTAAACGCCTTCCAGCCGAGGGTTTTGAGGTCGTCCTTATTCACCTTGTTCGGATTGTACACAAAGCCCGTCGTGCCCCACATGTAGCCCGCGGCGTATTCGCTCCACTTGTGCGTCTCCGTCTCTCCGTCCCGCGAGATGGCGACCGTGCCGTTCTCGAAGACGTTCGCGATGTAGGGGGAGACATTGCGGACATAGTAGTTGTTGGGGTCGGTCTCGTCGAAGAAACTCTCGTCGTAGGGGACGATGCGGTCTTCGGCGGCGAGCTTCATGATCATGTAGTCGGAGGGGCACAAAAGGTCGTATACGTTGCCCAAGACGATCTCGTTGTACATATCTTCGTTGGTGCCGAAGGTCGCATACTCGACGCGGACGGTCTCCCCGTAGGTCTCTTCGTACCAGCTTTCGAAGTCGACGAGGATGCGGGGCGGGTCGTCCTCTTCTTCCACGTCGCTCAAATAGCTTCCTTCGCCGCCGTTGTCGATATATTCTTCCCAATTATACACGCGGAGAATGACGTCCGCCTGCTTCCCGCCGCAGCCCGAAAGCGTCACGGCGGCGGGGGCGAGCATGGCGCATGCAAGCGTTATGCTAAGGAGTTTTTTCGCGTTCATTTCGCCGCCTCCTTTTTTCTTCTCCCCGCAAGGTTGGAACAGACGACGAACAGCACGATGACGAGGAAGATGATGGTCGTGAGCGCCCAGAAGGAGGAGAGGGTCTCCGCCGTGTGCGCGTTGCCGCGCATGGTCGCGTTGAACACATAGGTGGAGATCGTCTCGAACCCGTTCGGGCGGGTGTACATGGTGACGATGTAGTCGTCGAGGGAGAGGGTGATCGCGAGCATAAAGCCCGAAATGACCCCGGGGACGATCTGCGGGAGCACCACCGTCATGAGCGCCTTGAAGGGGCTCGCGCCGAGATCGAGCGCCGCCTCATAGAGGGAACCGTCCATCTGCTTCAATTTGGGCATGACGGAGAGCACGACGAAGGGCGTGCAGATGACCAGATGCCCGATAAGCATGGTGAAGTAGGACTTTCCGATCCCGACCGCGACAAAGGTGATGGCGAGCGAGAGGGCGGGGACGATCTCCGCGTTGATGACGGGGAGCTGCGAAGCGCCGTGCAAGATCGCCTTTGTCCGCTTTTTGCAGTAGAACATGCCGAGCGCGCCGAGCGTCCCCAAGACGGTGGACAGAAGGGCGGCAAGCAGGGCGAGAAGGAGGGTGTTCCCGATCATTTCGAGGATGATGGGGTCGCCGAAGAGCTTTGCATAGTGTTCGAGGGAGAGGGCGCCCGCCGTGCCGATGATGTCCGTAGAAAGGAAAGAATACACGGCAAGGAGCAGGATGGGGGCGTACAGGAGCATGAGAACAAGCCCGATGAAGCCCGCTTTGAGGCATTTGAGCGCAAGTTGTCTTTTCATAGATTTGCCCCCCGCACGTTTTCTTCGGAGCGGAATCCGCCCGTGAGGATGGTAGAGACGAATACGACGATGAGCAGAACGAGCGCGACCATGGAGCCCATGTGCCAATCGCTGCCGAAGTATTCGTAGATGAATTTGCCGATGATGGTGACCATGGAGTTGCCGAGCATGTCGGATACGACGTAGTTCGTCATGGAAGGAAGAAAGACCATCGTAACGCCGCTCACGATCCCCGGGACGGAGAGGGGAAGGGTAATGCGGGTGAACGCCGTGAATGCGTTTCCGCCGAGATCGTAGCTCGCCTCGTAGAGGCTGTTGTCGATCTTCATGAGCGTCGTATACAGGGGAAGGATCATGAAGGGCAAAAAGTCGTAGACCATGCCGAACACGGTGTTGAAATAGTTTGCTTCGCCGAGGAGCCCGATCCAATTGAAGAGCTCGCGGATGGCGTTGACGCGGAGCACGAAGTTGATCCACATGGGGAGCACGAAGAGCATCAAAATGACGTGCTTCTGCTTCATTTTACTGCGCGCGAGAATGTAGGCGACGGGATAGGCGATGAGAAGGCTCGCCGCCGTCGTGATGAGCGCGATGACGATGGAATAGACGATCGTCGAGAGCTTGGTCGGGTCGGAGAAGAACTTGATGAAGTTCGCAAAGGAGAAGTTCATGTTCCTGTCCGTAAAGGCATAGACAAGAATAACGAGCATGGGCGCAACGACAAAACAGAGGAGAAAGACGGCATAGGGGATGCAGAGCGTTTTGCGGGAAAAGCGGGGGATCTTCATCTCTTCTTTTCCTCCGTATTTTTCAGCGCGAGCTTGATCTTCTCCTTGGGAATGATGACGGAGACATAGTCGTTTTCGTTCCAGAGATCGCCCGTCGAAAAGACGAAGTCCTCTTCGCTCTCGTCCGTGCGGACGATGAGACGGTAATGGTCGCCTTTATAGATAATGGAGATGATGTGCCCCGTCGTGCCGCCCGCTTCTGCGTCGTCGCTGATCGAAATGTCGTCGAGCCCGACCTCGACCGTCACCTCCGCGCCCGTGAGGTCGATCTTTTCGCCCTCCGCCGTGATGAGGTATTCCTCCTCGTCGAGATGGCTGCCCGGGTAGAGCCGGGTGACGTCGCATTCGAATTCGCCGTCGGCAAATTCCACCGTGTTGTGCTTGGTGATCGTGCCGTCGAACACGTTCTTGGTGTATTTCGGCTTCATGAGGTGGATGCCGTCGGGATCGATACACAGACCGATCGTCTCGCCGATGAGGCGGCTCTGCGTGCTCTGCACGATGAGCTCGTACTTCCCGACCTGCACGGTGATCTCGTAATGGATTCCCTTGAAGACGACGGAGAGCACCTCGCCTTTGAGCTGTCCTTCCCCGGGGGCGCACATGCGGATGTCCTCGGGACGGACGACGACGTCGACGAGCTCGTTCTTTTCGAATTCGTCGAGACAGTCGAAGGTCTTGCCGCAGAACTTGACCTTTTTGTCCCCCGTGACCGTGCCGCCGAAGATGTTGCTCTCGCCGATGAAGTCGGCGACGAAGGTGTTCGCGGGCTCGTCGTAAATGCCCTTGGGGGTACCGATCTGCTGGACGACGCCGTCGGACATGACGACGATCGTATCCGACATCGTGAGCGCCTCTTCCTGATCGTGGGTGACATATATAAAGGTAATGCCGAGCCGCTTGTGCATCTCTTTGAGCTCGATCTGCATCTCTTTGCGCATTTTGAGGTCGAGCGCGCCGAGGGGCTCGTCCAAGAGCAAGATCTCGGGCTCGTTGACGATGGCGCGGGCAATGGCGACGCGCTGCTGCTGTCCGCCCGAGAGGGTGGAGATGGAACGCTTTTCGAACCCTTCGAGATCGACGATCTCGAGCGCCTTTTTCACCTTTTCGGCGATCTCCTTTTTGGTGAGCTTTTCCTCTTTGGTCTAGCGCTCGCCCTTG
>CANRCY010000139.1 GCA_947629225.1 uncultured Clostridia bacterium
TGATGGCAACGATCACTCGCTCTCCGCCGCAATCGCGCACAAAGGAAAAATATTTGTTCGAAAGCGTCGCCTTTTTGTAACTGCCATATTGCAGGGCGGCGCTTTTCTTTCTGATCTCGGCAAGGCGGGCGATGTGCGCGGCGAGCTCGGGATATGCGGCTTTGTCGATTTCGTCGATACAGGGGCGAAGAGGAACGTCGCAATCCCGCTTATCCCCCTCTTGCCCGAATTCCGACCCGTAATAAATGCAGGGGATTCCCGGCATGGTGAAAAGCAGGGTATATAAATTCCGCAAATTCCTCTTCTCCTTCAACGCCGTGCAGGCGCGCACCACGTCGTGGTTGTCCACAAAGTTGAGCATGTGCTTGCCCGTGTAGAGCGCCCACGGTTCGCTTGAAAAGAGCCGCGTGAGCGAATGCTCGATCTCAAACAGATTCTCGGAATTGAACGCCGAGATCATTCCCTTGAAGCACTCGTAATTTGTGATCGAATCGAGCCGTTCGGGGCTGAGATTTTGCGCAAAATTGGTGCAGTGGATCACCTCTCCGACGAGGAAGAAGTCCGCTTTCAGCCCGCGCACCGTTCGGCGCAACAGTTCGAAAAACCACTGCGGCAGGAGATAGCTCACGTCGAGCCGCAACCCGTCGATATCGAATTCCCCAATCCAGAAGCGCACTGCGTCCATAAGGAAGTTCTGCACGTCGGTATTTTCGAGACGCAGTTTCACGAGTTCGGGGTGCCCCTCCCAATTTTGATAGCCGAATCCGTCGTGATAGGGAGATTCGCCGTAAAAATCGATGTTGAACCAAAAGCGGTAGTCCGTCCCCTCCCGCTTTTCGCGGACCTCGCGGAAGGGCGCGAATTCCCGCCCGACATGGTTGAACACGCCGTCGAGCATGACCCTGATGCCTGCCTCGTGAAAGGCTCGCACGAGCTCTTTTAATTCGTCATTTGTGCCGAGACGGCGGTCTACGCGGAAAAAATCCACGGTGTCGTAGCCGTGGCGGACGCTCTCGAAGAGCGGGTTGAAGAGAACTGCGCCGACGCCGAGCTGTTTGAGCCGCGGGATTTCTTCCCTTATTTTGCCGAGACGGTGGCGCACCTCCCCGAAGTCGTTTTCCCGCTCCGCGCCGCAAAAGCCGAGCGGATAGATCTGATAGAACGTGCTTTCGTCAAACCACATAGTTCTTTCCCTTTGTTGAAAAATTTCACTCTTGATTTTATCACGGGCGCGCGGAGATGTCAATATCCCTTGCCTTTTTTCGGAAAAAGAACTATAATGGTGGCATGGAAAATTTGTTACGCTATCTGGAAACTTCCTATACTGCCTATCAGGCGGTGGAAAACGCAAAAACTCTGCTCCTCGGACATGGCTTTGTCCCCCTCAAAGAGCGGGAAGAATGGGCTCTTTCGGCGGGCGGGAAATATTTCGTCGAGCGGAACGGAAGCGCCCTCATCGCCTTTACGGTGGGAAGCGGCAAGGGCTTTAAGATCGTTGCGAGCCATACCGACAGCCCCTGCCTCAAACTCAAAGAGAACCCCGTGACCCTCTCCGAACCCTTTAAGCGGCTGAATGCGGAACCCTACGGCGGGGGGATTTGGTACAGCTTTTTCGACCGTAACCTTAAACTTGCGGGACGGCTCGTCAGAGAGGAAAACGGTTGTCTGCGCGCCGAAAATTATGTGAGCGATTTTTCCGTCGTCATCCCCTCGCTCGCCATCCATATGCAACGGGACGTGAACGAAAAGTTCGCGCCCAACCCCCAAATCGACCTTCTTCCCCTTCTCGGCATGGACGATGTCGAATTCTCCGCCCTGCTCAAAGACCCCGTCTCGTTCGATCTGTATGCCGTCTGCGCCGAACCGCCCTTTACGAGCGGCGACGGCGGGGAGTTCGTCTCCTCTCCCCGCGTCGATAATCTCACGAGCGTGTACGGCTCTCTCGAAGCGTTGCTCGCGGGAGACTGCGAGGCAGGTGTGAACGTGGCGGCATGCCTCGACGGCGAAGAGATCGGGAGCCGCACCTTTCAGGGCGCTGGCAGCGATTTTTTGAAGAACACGCTCAAACGCATTGAAGCCGCACTCTGCAAAAAAGGTGCGGATTGGGAACGGACCGCGGCGAATTCCTTCCTTATTTCGCTCGATAACGCCCACTCTCTCCACCCCAATCATCCCGAGAAGTGCGATCTCACAAACCGTGCGGTCATGGGCGGAGGGGTCGTTATCAAAGGACATGCGGGCGGCGCGTACACGACGGACGCCCTCTCTTCTTCCGTCGTTAAAACCATCTTCAAAAGAGCGGGCGTAAAGTACCAGACTTTCTTCAACCGATCGGATATGCGGAGCGGAAGCACGCTCGGGGCAATCTCTCTTGGGCAAGCGGGGATTCTCTCCGCCGACCTCGGGCTTGCGCAGCTTGCCATGCACTCTGCCGTGGAGACGTTCGCGGCGAGCGACTATGCCGAACTTCGCAGGGGGTTGGAAGCCTTCTATCGGAGCGCAATCAAGATCGACGGCGAAACGGTCGAAATCGGATAAAAGAAATATAGAACAAATATAGAAGCCGCCCCGCCGCAAACTTGCGGCGGGGCGGCTTTTCGCTCATGAACTTATTCCAAAAGAACGGGCGCGCCGTCCTCTCCGTAGTGCCAGTGTTGCCCGTCCGCGTTGCGCTCTTCGCTGTAAAAATACAGATTCGCCCTGCTGAAATAGGTGTTTCCGTATCCGTTTAGGGGGTTTTCGTCCGATTCCGCGCCGACGGTGCAGAGCGCCCATTGCTCCTCGTCCAAACAGAAATAGACGTCCCGCAGATTTTCGCAACCGCCGAAGGCGGAATCGCACACCGCGCACACGGTGGAGATCGTGACGGTCTCGAGCGAAGGACACATGCAGAACATACCGTATGTAATGCCCGTGCACCGCTTTCCGATCGTCACCTTTTTCAAAACATCGTTAAAGCCGAAGGCGCAAATCCCCACGTCCGTGACCGAATCGGGCACGACGATCTCTTCAGCGGAAATATACGAAAACGCATGCGAGCCGATGCTCTTTATGCCGTTCCCGAGGTCGACCCGCGTAATAGACGGGCATTGGAACGCCATTGTTCCGACCCGCGTGACATTGTCGGGAATGACGACCTCTTTGAGCCCGCTGTTACAAAAGGCATATGCGTCGATCTCCCTCAGGCTTTCGGGAAATGCGATCGCTTCGAGCGAAGTGCAGGACTCGAACGTATCGAGCCCGATCGCTTGCAATCCTTCGGGGAGACGGACGGTTTTGAGCGCAGAGCAGTCTAAAAAGCAGAAGTCGCCCAACGCCTCGATCCCCTCTTTCAGGTCTACTGTTTCGAGCGCGCCGTCATAGGCAAACACGCCCTCTCCGAACTCCTTTACGCTCCCCGCGATCTCCGCGCTTTTCAGCGAATCGCAATCGGAAAAGGCAAATCTTCCGACTGTTTTCACGCCGTTCGGAATGCCGATGCTTTCAAGCGAGGTACAGCCTGAAAAGGCACCCTCCCCGATGTGTTCGAGCGAGGCGGGAAGAGAGACGCGCTTCATCGTTTGATTGCCTTTGAACGCCTCCTTTCCGATCGCCGTCACGGGAAGCCCCTCGTGGGAAGCGGGAATGACGATCTCCTCTTCCGCGCACTCCCCCCGCAAGCCCGTCACGGTGTAGCTCTTCCCGTCCTTTTCAAAGAGAAGATGAGGGTCGCCCATATCGCCGTTTTGCCCGCACGCAGCAAGCCCGAGACACAGAAGAGCGGCGGCGACCGCCGAACAGACGACCGTAAAAAAGCGTTTCATTTTGTCTCCTTTTCGGAATTTTTTCTTTATTATACCATGACGGAAGAATGAAAGCAAGCGTTCGCCCATTTTTTTGAATGAAAAAAGGCAAGGGAGCTCCCCTGCCTTCTTTGCTTTGTCTGCACTTATTCGAGCTCGAACGCGCCCGTGTACAATCTGTAATACTGCCCCTTCATGTCGATGAGCTGTTCGTGCGTGCCGCGTTCGATGATGCGGCCGTGGTCGAGCACCATGATGACGTTGCTGTTCTTGACGGTGGAGAGGCGGTGCGCGATGACGAATACCGTTCTCCCCTCCATGAGTTTATCCATGCCCCGCTGGACGATCGCCTCGGTGCGGGTATCGATGGAGGAAGTCGCCTCGTCCAAGATCATCACGGGCGGGTCGGCGACCGCCGCGCGGGCAATGGAGAGAAGTTGCCGCTGTCCCTGCGAGAGGTTCGCGCCGTTTTGGTGGAGCATGGTGTTGT
>CANRCY010000140.1 GCA_947629225.1 uncultured Clostridia bacterium
TTTGGCGGAGAGAACGAGCGGGCTGGCGGTTGAGAGCGCGCCCTCTTTGAGGAAGAAGACGACGACCGCCGCCGCCGCGATCGCCGCCGCCGCGCCGTAAACGCCGCCGCCCACGACGGCATACTGCGGCACCTCGCCTTTGAGGCGGGCGACCTTCAAGAGGAGCCCCGAGATGCCTTCGAGCACCTCAACGCCCTCGCCGATCTTCGCGCCTTGGCAGTTGAGCAGCCAGATGACGGGCGTGCCGTTCTTTTGGGCGACGTCCAAAGTCTTTGCGATCTTCCCGCACTGCCCCTTGGTGAGCCCGCCGAAGTCCTGCGCGAAATTCTGCGCAACAAGATAAAAGGGGTAGCCGCCCACCGTGCAAAAGCCCGTAACGACCCCCTCTCCCGCGGGAGAAGTGAACTCCTCTTCCGAAAAACTGAACGCGGAGAGCTCCACAAAGCTCTCTTCGTCGGCGATCTGCGCGATCTGTTTTCTCACCGCTTCGCCCGCTTTTTTGAGCGCTTCTTTCCTCTCCCGCAACCGTTGAATTTGTTCCATGGATACCTCTTTCGGAAAAAAATTCCGATTTTTACCAAATACCATTTTACCCTATCGCCTTGCTACTGTCAAGCGTTTCGCCGAATTCGGGAGGCGCGCCGAGAAAAAAAACTCCCATCCTGCGGGAGCTTTATTTCCGTTCTTCTTTTTTGACCCCCTTCGTGACGATCGCCCCGTCGGGTCCGACCACTTCGAGGGTGAATTCCCCCTTCCCCTTCTTTTCCTCCACGCGGGTCTCGCGGTGGAATTTCTTCTCGAACCACCCCAAAATGGCGTCCGATTTTTTATAGAGAACCACAAAGAGAACGATGACGAGCGCACCGAGGACCGCCCAGGTGAGGATCCCCCACCATTTGTTGATGGGAATGACGGCGACCGAATAGCTCGTCGTGAAGATCGAGAGGACGCGCGAGAAGAAGATAATGCCGAGGAAGAGCCATACCGACATGCTCGAGAGCCCCGCGACAAAGCAGAGCACGTCGTCGGGAAAGACGGGGAGAAGAAACATCGCCGAAAGCAAGAGCTTATCCTTCCCCTTGACTTTTTTCAGCCATTTTTGCAATGTATCTTCGCCGATGATCCACGCCACGACGCGGCTGCCCGCATATTTTCCCACCAAAAAGGCGGTAAGGGACCCGAGCATGATCCCGAGCAGGCTCAAAAGGCTCGCATAGAGAGGTTTGAAGAGGGCGACCCCTGCGAGGACGGTCACCGTGCTCGGAATGGGCAAGATGACGACCTGCAAAAATTGCAACAGCACAAACAGGACGCTCATCCAAACGCCCGTGCGGGAGAGATACTCCGCGAGCTTCTCCTCGTCGCCCGCGATCTCCATAAAGCCCGTCTCCAAAAGGAGATAGAGCACGCCCCCCGCGAACACGAGCATGACATAGGCGATGATACACGATTTGTATAAGAATTGTTTCCGCTTGAAAAACCCGATGAGGTCGACCGTCACAAGCGCGGCGTTGAGGGCGGTCCCGCCGCCGAAAATGCTCCAATAGAGGGCTCCCGACCAAGACTTCGGAGCGTCATTCAGACAGAGCACGAGAAAAACTTGCGTCACAGCCGCCGCAAGCAGAATGAAAAAAATATGGATGATCTTTACCCTGTTCTTCATAGCGATCGCGCCGCCCTATCCATATTATATATTTTATGGGGATCGCTCCCTATATATAACGCGGTCAGACGGGAAATTACTCGATCATAGTATATACGGGCGGGCTCATTTTATTTATCGGTGAGCATTTTGATCGCGCCGCGGGCAAGCTCGTCGCAGCGGTTGTTGAGTTCGTTGTCCGCATGTCCCTTCACTTTATGGAAGGTCACCTCGTGGACGCGGGTCAGGGCGAGGAGCTCTCTCCACAGGTCGTCGTTGAGAACGGGTTTTTTGTCCGCCTTCTTCCAGCCGCTCTGTTCCCAATCGTAAATCCAGCCTTCGAGGAAGCCGTTTACCGTATAGGCGGAGTCGCTGAACACCTCGACGCGGCAGGGATATTTGAGGCGTTTCAGCCCCTCGATGACGGCGGTGAGTTCCATGCGGTTGTTGGTCGTCTCCTCTTCTCCCCCGCTCAGTTCCCGCCTGTGTTCGCCGAAAAGGAGCACCGCGCCCCATCCGCCCGCGCCGGGGTTGCCCGAGCACGCGCCGTCCGTATAGAGTGTTACCCTTTTCAGCTCCGCCATATCCGAATCCTTTTTTCGTGTTTGATTCTATTTTATCATTTTTTTAAGGATTTGCAAGAGATTCGCAAACAATTCGCAAGCGATTCACAAAAAACCCTTCCCCCTACTGTCATGTCGACCTCTTCTCTTTCGATTCCCCTCTTACCCTGCCAAAAGCGCCCCCGACCTGCTTTTGCAAGGGCTCCCAAAAAAGATTGCAAAGCAAGATTTTTTGGGAAGAAGGAGACGCAGGCGTAAACAGAAAGCGGTTGCTTTTTGCAACCGCTTTCACAATGCGCCTTGCGGCGACGTGGCAGGGGAGACGCGACTCGAACACGCAACAGACGGTTTTGGAGACCGTTGCTCTACCATTGAACTACTCCCCTATGACGCTATCATTATATACCAATCTTTTCTCTCCGTCAAGAATTTTTTTGAGGCATTCGCAATTTTTTTATTCGGGGAGCGCCTCTACGAACCATCTTTTTTTCTCGGGCTCGAAATAGATACGCCGCCTTCTGCCGAGGATGTCGCACTCATAGCACACGGGCAGGAAGCCGCTCAAACGGTCGGGCACCCTTCCGACGGTCTCGGCTCTGCCCACGCGCAGCGTCCGTCCCTCCCATATCAGGGAGAGCGGCACAATGCCGCCCTCCCGTAAAAATTTTGCCGTGACCTCTACATAGACCCGTCTCAGTTCCACTGTCTCAGCATGAACAAATCCAATCGGTTTATGCGGGCTTTCTCCACGGACTCCAAACGCCGCCGCTGTGCGAGCGGATGAGAAACGCTCCGTCCCCCCTTGCCGAGATCGCCGTCTGGATGCAGACGGCTCCGTCCTGCGCGGAGAGGGCGAAGAGCCACCAAAGGCAGTCCACGCCCGAGGGATTTTGTTCGGAAACGGGGAAATTCTCGCACGGGTCTTCGGCAGTCCCCGTCACAAGGAACTTCCCGCAAAGAAGGCTGTCGAAATCCGCCCCCTCGCGTTCTTCGCAGGCGGGAGCGGGGCTCACGGCAAGCGCGTCCGCCCGTATCGCGGCGGGAGAGGCGGAAATGACGAAGTTGCTGTCCTCGTCGCGCGTTACCGAAATGTTATCTCCGCCCACAATGGCGCCTTCGGCGAGTTTTGCGCCCGTGACCGCGCCGTCCACGATCTTTATCTCCGTCACGCAGTCCTTCGCGAGGTGCTCCTCGGCGATGAGGTTCTTGTTGATGTGCGCGCGGATGATCGCATGTTCGCCGATCTCCGAAGTCCCCACCGTGCCGCTCATGATGTCCCCCGTCGAGACAAAATTCTTGGAAGCGAGCTTTCCGAGCCCGAGTTTTTGCGCGTCGAGCGTCACCGCGCCCGTCTCTCCGTTGACGGAAGTGACCATCTCCGGCGGGCGGTCCGTCAAGTCGTTATAGCTCCCGCTGGAAGCGACGGTAGCGAGCCCGAGCGCGTCCGCCGTGAGCGTGACGAAGCCCGTCTCCCCGTTGACGGAAAAGACCCCCGTCTCGGGCGCGTCGACGAGGTCGTTGTAGCTCCCGCTGAGGGCGATGTCGGCAAGCCCGAGGGTATGGCGGTCGACCACGACGTTGCCCGTCTGCCCATTGACCGAATTCACTCCCGTCTCGGGCGCACCGATGAGATCGGCAAAACTTCCCGAATACGCCACCTTCGCGAGCCCGAGCGTCTCGCGGTCGAGGGTAACGTCGCCCGATTTTCCGTTCACCGAATAGACCGTGGCAGTCACGTCGGACGAGACGACCACGTTGTTCTCTTCGTCGCGCGAAACGGAAATGTGTTCCCCCGCTTTTATCGCGCCCTCGGCGAGGTTCTTGCCCGCGACCGCCCCTTCTGCGATCTTTTCGCCCGTGACGGAGCCCTCCGCGAGCTTTACATCGGTGACCGCGCCGTCCTGTATCTTCAATTCCGTCACGCAATCCTTCGCGAGGTGCTCCTCGGCGATGAGGTTTTTGTTGATGTGCGCACGGATGATCGCATGTTCGCCGATCTCCGAAGTCCCCACCGTGCCGCTCATGATGT
>CANRCY010000141.1 GCA_947629225.1 uncultured Clostridia bacterium
TCTACGGGGAGCCCCGTCTTCTCGGCGATCTTCTTCCGCATTTCCCGGGGCACGGAGGCGCAATATTCGCTCGTGCGGCGGCATTGCCATACGATGGCGGGCGCGACGGGCTCCCCCGTTTCGCGGTTCCAAAGGACGACGGTCTCGCGCTGGTTGGCAAGCCCAATGCCCGCGATATGTTCTGCGCCCGCGCTCTGCACGAGGCGGTTCAAAACATAGGCGGATTTATAGTAGATTTCGTCGGCGTCCTGCTCCACCCAACCGCTTTGGGGGAAGTTTTGCCCGACTTCCTGCTGTGCGGTGAGAATAAACCGCCTTTCGGAAATATCGTAAAGCATGGCGCGAATGCTCGTGGTCCCCGCGTCGAGGGCAATCAAATACTTTTTCATTGGTGAAACACTCCTTTTGTAGATTATAGCACAGAGAGACAAATTTTTCAATGGGAAGGAGAAAAAAACCGCTTGGAAGGTTCCAAACGGCAGTATTATGTCACGCATAGTACTATGCTAAATGCCAAAATTCAAATAAACTTCAAAATATTTTGGTAAATTTCGGTATCTTCTTTGAGGAACGTGTTAAAGACGACCTTTATGTTGTTTTCGGGGTGGTGCAGTTTCCAATGAACGACCGCCCCCACCGCGATCTCGGCAGCCATGGCGCGCGGGAAGTTGAACACCCCCGTCGCCACGCAACAGAAGGCGATCGAGCGAAGCCCCATCTCCGCGGCGAGGTCCAAGCAGGAAATATAGCAAGAGCGCAGTTCCCCGCTCTGCTTGGGCGAAGGTTCCCTTCCGATCATCGGTCCCACCGTGTGCAAAACATATTTGCTCGGAAGATTGTAAGCGCGCGTGATCTTTGCCTCGCCCGCCTCTTCGGGATGCCCCTGTTGCGCCATGATACGCGCGCAGTCGCGGCGGAGCTGCATGCCCGCATTGGAATGGATCACATTGTCGATGCAGTGGTGCCCCGGCAGGAAACAGCCGAGCATGCGACTGTTGGCGGCGTTCACGATGCCATCCGTATTCAGGCGTGAGATGTCCCCTTCCCAGAGCGAAATCCCGTATTTGATCTCGGGAAATTCCTCCGCGTTCACGATCCCACGCTCGAGGCTCTCCGTCCAAAAGAGGCTGTCCTGAATGTCGAGAAGGTCCTGCGGAACGGGCAGGCTCAGCCGCTCGTTCATGTAATTGCGTACGAGCGCGCGCTTTTTTTCGTAGGTCGCGCTGAACGCCGCGATCATGCCCCGCTCCCGAAGCAAAAATTTGAGGAGCATTTCGCACGCTTCCGTCTTTTCTTCCGCCGTGCGGAAGGGTTCGGGACGGGGAAACGGCGTGAGGTCGATGAGATTGCGGTATTCTTCGAGAGAAAGTCCCATTATTTCCCTCTTACAAGATTGTTTTTGCCGCCCGCGAGCAGGATTTTCCGCTCCTCGGCGGTGAGTTTTCCGAGCGTTAAAACGATATCTTTGCTCCTGCGCTTGCCGACGACTTTGGCAACGATCCGCTCCTCGCCCGCCTTCACGAATTCGGCGATCTTTTCAAGGTGCAGAACGTCGCCCTCTTTGAATGCGAATTTTTCGTAGGTGAGCGGCAGAATGCCCCAGTCGATGAGGTGGGCGCGCAGTCTTTCGGGAAAGCTCTTGGCGAGCGCAACAAACGCGCCGCGCTCCCTGTCTTCGATTGCGTACGACCAAGCGTAGGAGGCAAAGTCGTCGATGAGAACGGCAATGCTCCCCTCTTCGCCGTCGATTGTAAGCTCCAAATTCTCGGGAAGAGGCGGGAATTCTGGAAGGGGCTCGATCGCTTCGCCGTAGGCGAGTTGCGCGCCTTTCTGCGGCTTTCCGATCAAGTTTTCCATGCGGCTTGTATAGGGCGCGGGGTCGAATTTGTATTTTTTGAACCGCTTCGGATAGTCGAGCCCGAGCGCGGAAGTGAGTTTGCCGCCGTTTGCAAGGGTCGCGGCGATCGTTCTCGCGTCGAGACGAACACCGCCGTCCCAGCAAAGATCTGCGTCCTCTCCGTCCGTCACCGAACTTAAAAGTTCATTATAGTCCACGCCCGCGCACAGGAGAGCGTTCAAATATCCGTTTTCGGCAAGCGCAAGCGTCACGGGCTTGGAATATTGAAGAATGCCGCAAGCGGTTTCGCCGCCCAGCGCAACGCCGCGCAAAATTTCCGCCATTTCCGCGACCGTTTCGTAGGTGGCATATCTGACGTCCACGGAAGTTGCGGAAAGAGATACCCGTCCCTCATGCAAATACTCTTCGGGGGGAGCGGCGAGAAATTCGCGGACGGTCATAATTTTTCCTTCCATTCCGATCATCGGCTCGATGTCCGAAAGGTCGACGACGACCGCCCCGTCGTAGTAAGCGGGCTGAACGGGCGCAAGGGACTTAAAATCTGTTGCGCGCAGGTGATTTTCGAAGTATTCCTTTGTTTTCGCGTCGGTCGTCCAGACGGAAGATCTGCATTGCGTGCGTCCGAGCGCGCAGTCGAGCGCAATGCGGTAGTCCATGGAAAGCCCCGAAACTCCCGCGCCGAATACTTCGAGATATTTCCCCTCGGCGAAGTCCCCCGCCCTGCCCAAGGCTTGCGAAACGGCGAGCGCAACGTCGGTCGGTCCTACTCCCTTGCGGAGTTTTCCTTTCAGATACACGGCGAGAAGTCCGCGGCGGGGCTCCTCTGCCGTTCCCTTTGTAAAGAACCGAAGCAGATCGCCCTCCTTTTCCGAAAGAGTCATCGCGCCGAGCGCACCGCAGGACAACGCGTCCGAAGCAAAGAGGAGCTGTCCGCTCTTTGCGGCTTGTTCGCAGGCGAATGCGTCCCTTGCGCCGAGATTTTCGGAGAGGTACGCGCCGCCCCATTTTTTCGCCGCCGAGCGCAGAAACTCTCCGTCGAAAAGCCCTTCCATGAGATAGGTCGAAGCGGGGAATTCCTTCATTCCCACAAAGTCGAGGGTGCGCAAAACGTCGGTTTGATCGTACAGAAAAACTGCGTCGGGCTTTAATGCGAGCGTTTCCCCCATGCTTTTGGTATGCGCCGACAGAATGCCGTATGTAACCGTATTCTTTTCGGCAATTTCCTTTTTGTCCGAAGTCATGAACGCCTCGCTCTCTTTCACGAGCCGTCCGTCCATGTAGTAAACGCCCTGCCTGATGACCTTGACCATGTAATCCTCCGTAACGTCAATTCCGATTATACCAAATGCGACAAAAAATTTCAAGTGTTCCGTGCGGGAGAAGCGCAAGTTTCCGAGCCGACATGCAAAAATTTTCCGCAAGCCAAACACTTGATTTTTGGAACGCAATGATTTATACTTGTGCTATGAACAAGAGTTTCCCCTTCAAATTCACTCCCATGATGCTCGTGCTGTTCTCCGTCGGGCTTGCGCTCTGCGGGATTGGCTTCGGGCTCACCCTTTGGCGGTTTCTGAATTTCCTCAAAAACGATATCGGAAACGTCTACCGCTGGATCGAATATGTGCTCCTCTTCTTCGTGAGTTTGTTCCTTGCGGCGCTCATCATCTCGATGTTCTGCCGTTCCCGCTATGTCTTGACCGAAAAATACCTCATCCTTCAATTCGGATTCATCAAACAAAAATACGATTTGAAGAGCATTTGCTCGGTCCATCTTTTTAAGGGGATGAACAAGATCGCCGTGTATTTCGACAGTTTCAAGACGAAATACGCCGTGATCGTCGTCAAAGACGTTTGGTACGACGAATTTATCAAGTCGCTCATCGAATGCAATCCGAAGATCGGGTTTTCCTTTTCCACTCCCGAGGAAGAGGAAGAATATAAGAACGGAAAGTAACTTAGAAGGCGTCCTTTTCCGTCTTGCTCCACTTTCTTGCGATGAACTTCATCTTCCACGAGAGCGGAACGGGCGCGGTGCAGATCCGCATCAGTTTGTTCCAGAAGCCGACGACGACCGAGCGTCGGTTTTTTTGTACCGCCTTTAAGCTCTTTTCTGCCACTTTTTCGGGCGGAAGCGCCGCAAGTTTCCCCCAAAGTCCCTGCGTTTTGATGTACTCTTTCACGTCCTCGCGCGTCGGCATTGCCCCGGGGAGCACGCAGGTGACTTTCGCCCTTCCTTTCAGTTCCGTGCGGAGCGCCGCATAAAACTGCCAAAGCGCCTATTT
>CANRCY010000142.1 GCA_947629225.1 uncultured Clostridia bacterium
TCCCGAGGGCGAATTTATCCTTCATAAGGGAAAGAAAGTGCACGTCAAGGTCGTGCGCAAGTAAATGGAATATAAAAGCGTCGTCGGGGAGACGGTCACCGAAAAGATCATCGAAAAGAGCAGGTTTCTGACCTATGTTGCGCACACGGAGGGCGAGGCGGAAGCGAGGACGTTTCTTGCCCGTGTCCGCGCGCTTCACCCCGCGGCGACCCATGTCTGCTTCGGCTATATCGCCGATAAGATCGGCAACGAACAGCGCTTTTCCGACGACGGAGAGCCGCAGGGAACGGCGGGCATGCCCATTTTGGGCGTCATCAAGGCGCAGAATTTAAGGGAGACCGCGATCGCCGTCGTCCGCTATTTCGGCGGGATCAAGCTCGGTGCGGGCGGACTGACGCGGGCATACGCGGGAGGCGCCGCCGAAGGCGTTGAAAAAGCCGAAAAGAGGGTTTACACCACGGGCGTGGAAGTGCTGCTCGAAGTGGACTATCCCGACGTGAACGCTGCACTGCGGTTTTTGGAAGGGGAGATCGTCCTCTCGCGGGAATTTGCCGACAAGGCGCGCTTTACCGTCATGGTAAAGGAGAGCGCGGAAAAAGACTTTACCGCCCGCGCACGGGACTTTTTCAACGGCAAAGTGACCGTTTCCGCAGGAAAGAAGTATTTTTATCCGTTTTGAGATAAAAGCGTCATGCTGAGCCGAAACGGAGCAACGCAGTCCGTAAAAGATTACGACACCCCTTCCGCCTCCTTCGTCGGCACCCACCCCTCAAGGGGTGGGCAAGAGAGAGTTCTCCATGGAGGGGGGTAGGAGGGGATTCTCAATACTGTCATTTCGACCGAGGGAGCGGAGCGACCGTGTGGAGAAATCTCAACAACATTCAAAATAAGGTAGAGATGTCTCCACTTCGGTCGACATGACATTTAGAAGCTCCTTCCTAAGGAAAGGGGGCGCCTTGTTTAACATCGGTCGGGAAAATAATCCCGACTTTTTTCTTGCAAACGCTTGACAAGTTTACTTGGCAATGCTATGATAGACATACCAAGTTTACTTGGCAAGGAGAGGAGTATGGACGAAAAACAGGAACAAAACGAGAGCGTTGAAAGCGAACAGCCGCTCTCCAAAGAGGAAATTCTCGCGCGGAGCCGCAAAGAAAACGAAAAATCGGGCGACGAGCGGGAGCAGGCAAAGTGGAAGTGGGTGACCTACTGCGGGTATCTCGCAACGGTTATTGCCATCGTTATCATCCTCTTCTGCTATATTCTGCTGCACAAGGGCGAGGAGTTTTTCTATCCGATATACGTTCTGCTCGGAACGAGCATGAGCGCGCAGACCACCTGTCAGGCAGTCGTCATGAAGAAGGGAAAAGGCAAGACGATCACCACCGTCTGCGCCGCCCTGCTCATTCCCGTGACGATCGCCATGTGGGTTCTGTTCGCACTATCCCTTGCGGGGATCATTCTTTAAGGAGCAAGTGATGAAAGAGAAATTCGAAAACGAAGAAGAAAAATTCGGTCGCGAAGAGCCGACCCTCTCCAAAGAGGAAATTCTCGCACGGAGCCGCAAGGAAAACGAAATGAGCGGCGACGAGCGGGAACGTGGGCGCAGACTGTGGACGCGGAACATCGGGTTTTTGGCGACTGTGCTCGCCTGTGCCGTTGCCATGATCGTGCGGGTGTGCTTCGAGGACGCCGTCCCCTACGAATTGATGGCGGTCATCTTTACGGGGCTTGCGGCGCAGAATATCGCGGAAGCGTTCATCACCGAGAATAAGAAATTGAAGGCGCTTGCGATCATCGTGGCAGTCCTGTCGCTCGGCGTGGCAATTTTGTATTGGGTGGAGTTTGGGCTACACCTTGCGGGGAAATAGAGCGGACGAAAATGGACGAGAAACTTGTGCTCCGCAACCGCTTGAAAGAGGTTCGTGCGGAAAAAAATTTATCGCAGGGGGAGCTTGCCGCGCTCGTGGGCGTTTCGCGCAATACCATTTCCTCCATCGAGACGGGACAGTTTTGCCCCACGGCGAAGCTCGCCCTCGTGCTCTGTATCGCGCTCGATAAAACCTTTGAAGAGCTCTTTTATTTTTGAGTTTAAGAAAGGGCGGCGCCCCGCGAAATTTTTCGCGGGGCGCCGCCATATATTCGCTTATTTTTTCTTGCGCGTTTTGAGTTCGGCAAGCGCCTTTTCGGCGTAAGTTTCGAGTTCATCGGCAAATTTTCGCGCCGATTTGAAGGGAAAACAGAAGCTTGCATGCTTCGCTTCGAAGTTTTCCGCGTGCTCCTTTACGCTCTCTTTCAAATGCTCGAAGTGGACCACGATCTGCTTCTCTTGGGCGAATTTTCGGATCTTCACGGAGAGGTTGAGCGAATGCCCGAGATCGACGAGAAGGATTCCCAACACAATCCCCACAAAGAAGGAGAACCACATGTTGTTTACAAACCACGTCACCGCTTTCAGCACGGGCTCATTCATGAGGAAGTAGAACCCCGCCGCGACGAGCAGCCACAAAAAGGAGAAGAGGGGACAGATAATGCCTTGAATGTTTCCCCATTGGTTGGAGTAGTCCCACAGCTTGATCTTCATGCCCTTGATAAAGATGAGCCCGGCGATATATTCGATCGCCGTCATCATCGCGCCCATGATGAGAATGATGAGAAGGGCGTCAAGCCATTTATAGCCCGTATGAATGGGGATGAGGGAGATCGCAAACATCAAAGAGAGCCCAAAACCGTAGAGCGGGATATAGGGACCGGTCAAAAATCCGGGGTTGATCCACTTCTTTGCCGAAAAGAATCTGCGGAAGAGCACCTCGATCACCCAACCGAGCACACTTCCCACAATAAAGAGAAAGGCAGCAATGAGCAGTCCGTCTAAAAATTTCATCTGTGAACTCCTTTTTCTTCGGGAATTATATCACACTTTCTCTGTCCATGCAAGAAAAAACTCCCTTGCGGGAGCTTTTTTGATCCGACGCAGGAATGCTTTCCAACGTGATTTTGAAATAATAAACGCCGATTACTTGCTTGTGTTAGAGGACGATACGGGGGCGAAACTCTATTAGTTGAACGATAAATTTTCGATGTATATAGCCGAGGTTACTCGGCTTTTTGTTTATCGCTTTTGATTTTGGGTATATATTAAAGTGTTCACGGAAAATCTTTTGTTTACGCAAAATCTTTTTCCGTGAGGAACGACGAAGAGGGGGATTGATTCTGTCATTTCGACCGTAGCGAGCCTTGCGCGCGAAGTGGAGAAATCTCAACAATTGGAAATAAGGTAGAGATTCCTCGACTACGCTCGGAATGACGATCAAGGACATCGCAGATTCGACTACGCTCGGAATGACGATCAAGGACATTGCAGATTCGACTAGGCGGAATGACGATCAAGGACATTGCAGATTCGACTACGCTTGTCTATTCAATCGACCCATCATCAACAAGGAGGAAAAAATATGGACGCAAATAAATATACGCAAAAATCGCTCTCTGCCATTCAATCGGCGCAAAATACGGCGATCGAATACGGCAATTCGGAACTCAACTGCACCCACCTTTGCCTCGCGCTCCTCGAAAGCGACGGGCTTGTCTTCCGCATTCTCTCCCGCTCGGGGGTGGACGCAAACGGGCTTTCCCGCGCCGTGAAAGAGGAAGTGGAGCGTCTTCCCCGCGTTTCGGGAAGCGGAGCGGGGCAGGTGTATGCGACCTCCGCGCTCGCGCGCACTCTTGCCGAGGCGGAAAAGCTCGCTTCAAACATGAAAGACGACTATGTCTCCGTTGAGCACCTCTTTTTATGCCTCTTCGACAACGCCGAGGAGCGGCTCAAAGAGGTCTTCAAACGCTTCGGCGTGACCAAGGACCGCTTCCTCAAAGGCATGAAGGAAGTGCGCGGCAACCAGAACGTGAAGAGCGACAACCCCGAGGACTCCTATGAGGCGCTCGAAAAATACGGGACCGACCTCACCAAGCGGGCGCGCGAACACAAGCTCGAACCCGTCATCGGCAGGGACGAGGAGATCAGGAACGTCATCCGCATTCTCTCCCGCAAGGCCAAGAACAACCCCG
>CANRCY010000143.1 GCA_947629225.1 uncultured Clostridia bacterium
TATGCGGCATCCGAGGCGATCGCCTCCTGCGTGAGCGAAGAGGAGCTCTCTTCCGATCTCCGCGGAAAGGCGGAGGAAACGCTCAAAAGCGTCGTCTCTTCGCTCGCGCGGCTGAAAGAGCAATACCGTTCGGGAAGGCAGATCAAAGAGGGGGTCAACGTCGCCATCTGCGGCGCTCCCAATGCGGGAAAGAGCTCTCTTCTCAACGCCCTGCTCGGCTTCGAGCGGGCGATCGTCTCGCCGCGGGCGGGCACCACGCGCGACACCGTAGACGGCGGGATCGAGATCAAGGGGGTCCTGTTCCGTCTGACCGACACGGCGGGGATCCGCGAGAGCGACGACGAGCTCGAACGGGAGGGCGTCCGCCGCACCGAACAGGCGATCGGCGGCGCGGACGTCGTGGTATGGCTCCGCACGCGGGAGGGGGAACTTCCCCCGCAGTGCTCTGTGCCCGTGATCGCGGTCGGCGCGAAGTGCGATCTGTCTCGGCAGGAAAATTGCGACGTTTCGGTCTCTTCCGTCACGGGAGAGGGGCTCGAAGAACTCAAAGAACTTCTCTATGAAAGGGGATTCGGCGGCGACGACGGCGCATTTCTCTTGGAAGAACGTCATTATCGGGCGGTCTCCGCGGCGCTCGAAGCGGCGGAAACGGCGCTCCGCGGCGTGCGGGAGGGGCTGAATTCCGAGCTCTATGCCGAAGACGTCAAGCGCGCGTATGTTGCGCTCGGCGAGATCAGCGGCGAAACGGCGTCCGAAAATATCATCGAAGAAATTTTTTCGAAATTCTGCGTGGGAAAATAAACGGAAAAGGAGGGTAGGATATGGTCAACCTCGAATTATACAAAGTCTTTTACACGGTGGCGAAGTGCGGAAGTCTGACCAAGGCGGCGGAGGAACTGTATATTTCCCAACCCGCCGTTTCGCAGGCGATCAAGCAACTCGAACAGCAGCTCGGCACGACCCTCTTCAACCGCCTGCATAAGGGGATGGAGCTCTCCGCGCAGGGAGGGGAGCTCGTCTTTCCCGACGTCGAAAAGGCGCTCCAACTCCTCAACGGCGTGGAAGATCGGTTGTCCGAACTCAGAAACCGCGCCACGGGGACGCTCCGCGTGGGCGCTTCCGAGACGATCTTCCAATACTGCCTTGCGGAAAAGCTGGTGGAATACCACACGCTCTATCCGCAAGTCAAGCTCGAACTCATCACGGATACCTCTCCCCGCACGATCGCGCACCTCAAAAACGACCGTTGCGACATCGGTTTTTTGAACCTGCCCATCGAGGAAGACGACGCAATCAACCTCACCGATACGGTGATGATGCTCACGGATATTTTCATCGCGGGCGAAGCGTTTTCCGACCTTAAAGGCAAAAAACTCGAAATGCGCGAATTACAGCAATACCCGCTTTTACTTATGGAGCCCCGCATGATCTCCCGCGAATCGTTCGACCGTTTCTGCCGCCAGCTCGGGATCAAGTTGCTCCCCACGATCGAGGTGGACAGTTGGGGGTTCATGAAGCGGCTCGTGGCAGATGGCATGGGAATAGGCTGCATTCCCCGCGAATATGCCATGAACAAACTGCGCGAAGGGGCTTTCTTCGAACTCGACGTCACGCCCGCGCTCCCGCTTCGTTCGGTGGGCATGGCGCTCCCCCGCAACTCCAACCCTTCCTTTGCGTTGAAGTCTTTCATCGAGATTATGCGCAAAGATTCGTAACGAGGGCTTTTAACAAGGTATACAGTTGCAAAACGCCTCCCGAAAGCGTGCGCTTTCGGGAGGCGTTGTTTTTGCTACAAATTACTCTTCTTCGTCGCGGACGAATTCGATGCGTTGGTTCAGGCTTTGTTCGTTGTTGCGGTTGTCGCGGCGAAGACCGGGGCGTTCGAGCAGAAGGGCGTCCACCGCCTCCCATAGGGAGAAGGAGCCGATCACCGAGAGGATCTCCGTCATCAGCGCATTGTTCGACGTGAGGGCGAGGGAGAGGTAGACCGCGAGCATGGCGGCGCCGAAGAGCGCCAGAAAGAGCATTTTTTTGAAGTTTGCAATTAAGTCCCAAGAGATGTCAAAGGACTTCATCACATAGTGGCGGTGCATCATTTGCCTGATCTCCTCCTGTTCTTCCGCGGAAAAATCGCCGTGGAAGCGGATGCGCAGGGGGACGTTCGCGGGGATCACGTTCGTCTGCGCCTCGATGTACTCGTAAATTTCACCGTTCAGATCGCGCTGTCCTTTCAGACTGAGCGGGTCGTACACGGTCACCTCTTTGCCGAGGGAAACGTCCACAACGGCAAAGCCCTCGTCGTCGCGGATACGCTCGATGTATTTCAAAAGCTCTTCTTTTCTCTGTTTCCTGTTCATTGTTTTTTCTCCCTGCATCGGATTATAGCATTGTATTTGTTTTTTGTCAATCCCGCATTTGCTCCGCCTTTGGAGGGGGTCGGAATATCTCTCTACCTTGGTTTTTATAAACTGTCATGTTGCCATGTGCGATGTTCTGATTCTCTAAGCGCGGCACGCGTAGTATTGGCGACGAGTTTTTTTGAAAAGTAGTTGCCGATAACTTGATTATCTGCCCGCAAAGTGCTATAATAACCATGCTACACATTTTAATCACCCAATTTAAGGGAATACTCTCGGTAAAAGTGTATTCTCTCACCTTGAATTGGGAAAATGTGTAGCAACATTGAGAGGTGCATTTTTCGTGCGCCTCCCTGTGGGGCGCATCTTTTTATATCGGAGGGTATTGGCGTGAAAGCAAAATGTATGGAATGCAACATGAAGCAAAGAAAATTTGTACTTGCTATCTTATCGTTTTTGGCTGTAATTTTTTTGTCATTGGGTCTTGCGGCTTGCGCGAAAGTCGTGAACAATAGCGATGAAACTTGGTCTATGGAGCGCATATACAATTTGGCGCGGGACAACGGTTATGAAGGAAGCTATGAAGATTTTAACGCCCTGTTCAAAGGCGAATCGGGCGATAAGGGCGATAAAGGTGATAAAGGCGACAAGGGAGAAAACGGCGAAAACGGAATCGACGGCGTTGGTATTAAATCTGCTTATATCGACGAGAGCGGACATCTGATCCTCGTCTTGACGAATGACGAGGAAATCGACGCGGGACCGATAAAATCGGAAACAGATGAAAAGCCTTTTACCGAGGGACTTTCCTATCAAGCGATAAAAACTTTCGGCAAAAAGCAATATCTTGTCAGCGGTATAGGTTTGGTAGCCGAATATGACGTCGTGATTCCCGATACGTTCAACGGCTGCCCCGTTGTCGGCATTATGGAAAACGCTTTTAAGGGAAATACGGTCATTCAAAGCGTTACCATTCCCGACAGCATTGGGTATATAGGCTCATTTGCTTTTTCCGAGTGTAGCAATTTAACGAGCGTTACGGTTGGGAGCGGCATTGAAAGAATCGAAACGTACGCCTTTCATGATTGCAACAACTTAACGGAGTTTCACATCTCCGACCTCGCGGGTTGGTGCAATGTGATTTTGAATAGTGCAGAATCCAACCCTCTGTACTATGCTCATAACCTCTATCTTGGCGGAGAAATCGTTCATTCATTGGCAATACCCGAAAGCGTTACAAAGATTAGGCGCTACACATTCTATAATGGCGATACCATTTCAAACATCTCTATTCCCGACGGCGTTACTCAAATTGACGAATACGCCTTTGAGGGAACGGCTTATCTGAAAAATGAAGCCAATTATAATAATGGCGTTTTATATATCGGAAAGCACTTGATCAAGGCGAATGCTACGATTCCCGAGAATTATACGATTACAGACAATACTTTAACGATTGCGGCGCGGGCTTTCTCGGGCTGTCAAACTCTGAAAAGCATAATCATTCCAGAGGGGATAACTCGGATTTCGGATTCGTCATTTATGGGTTGTGAAAATTTGGAAAGCGTTACGATGGGAAAGAATGTGACTGTCATATCTCTTTGCGCATTTTATGGGTGTCGAAAACTGTCAAGTATCCATATTCCCGAAAGCATTGATACAATCGAACCGTGGGCGTTTTTTGATTGCGA
>CANRCY010000144.1 GCA_947629225.1 uncultured Clostridia bacterium
CACGACGGATATCTCCTGCGTTGACGGCGCCGATACCCTGCAATTTATGCGCGCCCGCGCGACCTTCCGATAATACGGGGGAAGAAGCAGGCTCCACGGCGACGACTTTTATCGACCCGTTCTGCGTTTTGAGATATTTTCCGACGCCCGTGAGCGTGCCGCCCGTGCCGACCCCCGCGACGAAAATATCCACCGCGCCGCGCATGTCCTTCCAAATTTCGGGACCCGTGGTGCGGAAGTGCATTTCGGGATTGACGGGGTTTTCGAACTGCGAGGGAATAAAACTCCCCTCGATGTTTTCGGCGAGCTCGCTTGCCTTCGCGATCGCCCCCTTCATGCCCTTTGCGCCCTCGGTGAGGACTATCTCCGCGCCGTACGCTTTGAGCAGTTTTCTGCGCTCCATGCTCATCGTCTCGGGCATGGTGAGAATGCAACGGTATCCCTTTGCCGCCGCGATCGCCGCAAGACCGATCCCCGTGTTGCCCGACGTGGGTTCGATGATGACAGACCCCGTTTTGAGAACGCCGCGCGTTTCGGCGTCTTCGATCATCGCCTTGGCGATCCTGTCTTTGACCGACCCCGTGGGGTTGAACGCTTCGAGCTTGGCGAAAATCCTCGCCTTTAAGCCGAGCTTTTGCGCATACCGTTTGAGTTCGAGAATGGGCGTTGCGCCCACAAGTTCGGAAACGCTGCCGTAGAGTGCCATATTGTTTTTCTCCTTTATTCATATATTTCCTATCGGAATACTATGATTTTATGATAAACTGTTTGCCCGCTGATGTCAAGCGTTTTGCGGGCATTTTTCATGATCCGTTTTCGCGAAAATTTTACGGCGATCTATATCATGTAGTCGTCTCCGCCGTCGGGAAGGCGGTCGAGGAGGGTTTGCAGAGTAAACGATTGCAGATAGTCGGTGATGACCTTGTCGAGCCCTCTCCAAAGATCGCGGACGACGCAACCTTCTTCGCGCGGGCAAACGCCGCTCTCGGCGGCGCACTCGACGGGAGAGAAATTCCCCTCCGTCTTGCGCAAGATCTCGGCGATCGTATATTGGCTCGGATGTTTCACGAGGCAGTAGCCGCCGCCCGCGCCGCGTACCGAACGAAGAAGTCCGCCCTTGACGAGGAGCGCGGTGAGTTGTTCGGTATATTTGGGCGAGATCTGCTGGCGGAGAGCGACGTCCTGCGTGCGGACCGCGCCTCCGCCGCCGTTTTGTGCGATATCCAATAAGATGCGTACCGCATATCTTCCCTTTGTGGAAATATACATGCTTCCCCCTATTGTATGAAACCTGTTTGACGCGCGTGACTTTCCCGCCACTGCGCGAGAGAGAATGACGCAGGCGCGCCTGTGCCCCCTACCTCTTCTCCATTCTATGAAAGTATTTCAAATAAGATTTACGGCAATAGCGGCAGACCTCACCGTCCGAGGCGGGAGCGCCGTCGAAGGAGTATTCCCCGTTCACCCTCCAACCGTTGAGAAGGGAAATACGGATTGCGTCTTTGGGGCAGTGGAAGGAACAACCCATGCAGGCGGCGCAGTTCTTGCCGAAGTGCGGCTTGCCGTTCTCCATGCGGATATTCCCCTGCGGGCAGACCCGCGCGCATTGTCCGCACCCGATACATGCGTCCGTCACCTTGAATCTTCTGCCGATGAAGGGCATTGCCGTGTGTTCGATGCGCAGGGTGAAGGAGACCATTCTGCGGATGGGACCGTTTTTGCAGAGGTTTCCGCTCCCCTCCGAGATCGTGCGGGCGTCCTGCGGGATGGCGCGCTCCGCCGCCCGCTTCATGCGCGAAGCCATTCCGTCGGAATGGCGGAAAATGATATTGTATGGCATGACGTAACCGAATTCTCCGCGTACGTCGTACCCCTTCTTCCGCAAAATGCGCCTCGGCGTGACCCCCGAAGCCTCGTTGAACTTTAACGGCTCGCCCGAAGTGCGCACGAGCCACGCGGGCAGACCCGCTTCCGTGCGGGGCAGTTTCTTCAAAAATTCCAACACGGGCACAGGCGCGTTGAACGCGTGGACGGGATAGCCCACGACGATCCCTCCGTAGCCCGCGGGGGGCGGGGGCGGGCAATCGGCGCAGATCGCAAATACGTCTGCCGTGTGCCCGAGAAGGCGCAACTCCTGCGCGATCCCGTCGCATGCCCAGCGGGTGTTCCCCGTGCCCGAAAAACAATAGACGGCGATCCTCATTTGTCGAAACGCTCCATGACCGCCGCGCCCGTCGCGTCGTAACCGTAGACGGCGTTTTCGTCCTTTTCGTGGCTATCGTACCACACCTGCGCGAGGAAGGGATTGTCCTTTGCGAGCCTGTCGAAGTCCCACGGGGCGGGCTGACAGCACGCGGGACACCAATGCCCGCCGCGCAACACGGTGAAGGGAGTCATCTCGAAGGAGTGCCCGTCGTGGCACTTCCATGTGAGTTTGCGGTACGCGCCGAGGTATTCTTTCGAAAGGCATTCCCCGCCGCGGAAGGAAGCCGCCGAGCGCATATCGCCGAGGTCCCACGCTTCCATCGGCTTCTCCTCGTCGTAGCCGTGGGAGAGGAGCAAGCCGTTCTTTTTGGCGTTCTCCACGCTGCGGAGCGCCGTATAGTCGCCGAAGTCCCCCTTTGCGAGGAGCTTTACTTCTTTCCAACTCGCGGGAGGGTCTTTTCTTCCGAACGTCGCAAACGTGCGCGCCTCGTCGCCGTCTTTTTTCCAACGGTAGGGCGAATTGCGGTGGTTGCGGAGACGGCGGAAGAGAAAGAGGTCGATGAGTTTTGCGGGCACGAGCTTGCCGAGCGCATACAGCTTGTGCGCCCGCCCGATCTCCTTCCAATAGTCGGTGGGATTGTCCCTTTGGTAGCCGAAGAGCTTTTCGAGTTCGTCCCCGTCCGAGAACCAGACGCCGTGGAAATTGCGGGCGGCAAGCCATTGGGGCTTAAAGAATTTCTCCGCACTGCCGCCGATGATCGAAAAGCCGTCTTTGAAGGTATCGTAACCCGTCTGCATGGCTTTTTCGCCCGCGCCGATGTTGTAGATCTCGTTCCAGAAGCCGTCGATCTCCCCTTTTGCGTCCCGTTCGAGGATGCGTTTGATGAGGTAGCCGCTGTCGCGCGAGCTGACCCACTCCAACGGAGCGTTGAGGCAGGTGTGGAACATGAGCCCGTCGCTGATGTTGTCGTGCATCATGTTGGGGTGGAGCATGGCGGTCTGGCGGAGGACGGCGAAACATTCGAGCCCCGCTTCGAGGCAGTAGCGCTCCCCTTCCAACTTGTGCATGGCGTAAACGTCGAATGCGCTCACGGGCAAGGGATCGCCCACTCTGCCGAAGGGATGTTTTTCGTTGCGGTTGCCGTAGAGGGCGACCGTGGAGATGTGCAGATATTTGGGTTGGGGAGAGGCGGCTTTTACGGCGTTTACGATCGCGACCGCGCCGCGCAGGTTGCACTCTTCGCTGGCGGCGGGAGAGGCGTCCGAACGGGGCGGAATGACCGCTGCCATGTGGATTACATAGTCCATGCCCGAAACGAGCTTTTTGCAGAGCGCTTCGTCCGCGATCGAGCCGCGCAAAACTTCGACGCGGTCGCCGTATTGCCGCCTGTATTGTTTGGCGAGCTTATCGTTCTTCTTTTTCGGCGAAAGGAGCACCCTCACAAGTTCGACGCCGTGCAGTTCCAGCGTCTGTTTGAGCGCTTCCCTGCCCATATTGCCGCTCGTACCCGTCATTGCGATCTTCATATACGCCCTCTTCGGTAAAAAAATCTTAACAAAAGTATATTATTTTTCGGAAGACTTGTCAACTGCGTAACAGATATTTATGACATTTTTTCTTGCAGAATAAATATCCCCGCGTAAAACGCGGGGTATTTCATTTTCGGGCATAGCCCTAATCGGTACAGGCGGCGCACAAGTGCGCAAGATAGCGACCTGCCAGTCACTGCATCTTTGTTACTTGCCACCCGTGAACGGGTCTTTGTCCTTGCCCACCCCTTTGAGGGGTGGGTGGCACGAACGAAGTGAGTGACGGA
>CANRCY010000145.1 GCA_947629225.1 uncultured Clostridia bacterium
GGACAGGATCGGGGAAAGATACGAAGCGACGATCTCGGGCATGAATTCCTACGGGCTGTTTGCCGAACTCGACAATACGGTGGAGGGGTTCATCCCCATGGAGACCCTGCCCGAGGACCGCTATGAATTTTTGGAAGAGCGATATATTTTGCGCGGCTTGCACCATTCTTATCTGCTCGGAGAGCGGGTCAAGATCGAAGTCGTCGGCGTGGATTGGGGCATGCGGAGAGCCAACTTCGCATTGCTCGGAAAAATCGGGGGTCTGAAATGAAAGTAATTGCGGTAAACAGATCGGCTTCCTTCGAATATTTCATCGAGGAGCGGTACGAAGCGGGCATTGTGCTCGAAGGGAGCGAAGTGAAATCGCTGCGCGGAGGGAAGGCTTCCCTAGGCGAGTGCTTCTGCGAAGTGCGCGGGGGAGAAGTCATTGTCAAGAATATGCACATCGCCCTCTACGACAAGAGCGGCGCGTTTTCCACCAAGGACAGCCGCCGCGACAGAAAACTGCTCCTCCACCGCCGCGAAATCCACAAAATCGTGGGACGGGTCAATGAAAAGGGATATACCCTCGTCCCCCTCAAACTGTATTTTAAGGACGCACTCGTGAAGATGGAGATCGCGCTCTGCCGCGGGAAACATACCTACGATAAAAAACAGACGCTGAAAGCCCGCGACGAAAAACGCGACGCCGACCGCGCCGTGAAAGAATTCCGCTGAGCGGACGAAATGTTGCCGCCGAGAGGACAAATTGTTGCCGCCGCGCGGGGCGCACGCTTGCGCCCCGCGCGGCGGCGTTTTTTCCCCGAAGGTTTTCCCGCGGGAATTTTTTATATTAAGGTTTTTCCTGCGGGGGTTCGGGGAGCTCGGGGAGCTCCATGAGGTCTTCGTACAGCTTGGTGACGACGCCGTTTCCGCCGAGCGCATGGTACGCCTCGTAACTGTGCCGCGCCGACTCTTTGGCGTAAAGCGGGCAATATCCCCGCCCCGTGTACTTATCGTGATACTCGACGAGCTGGTTGCGAAGCAAGCTGAGCACCCCCTCGCCGAGCGCCTTTTCCCGCTTAGCCCCCTTTTTCCACTTCGTGACGAGATAGGTGACGAGCCCGCCTATGACCGAAGAGACCGTGCAGGAAATGACGCTCGAGAGCAAGATCGCGTTCATGCCTTCACCTCCCGCGAGAGCGCGCCGAGATAGTTTTCGGCGCAGTGGGAAGCCGCGCCGCCGAGCGCCTCTCCCCGCCCGATGTGCAAAATGTTGCCGACGTGGCGGTAGCCGAAGAGACGGGGCGGCAAGTGCGTGACGAGATCGCGGCAATTCCGAACGACGGTGAAATTTTTGAACCGCGCTTTGACCTCTTTGGGCAAAAAACCCCACACGACGCGCGGACAGCCGAACCCGTACCCGAAGATGTTCTCCGCAAGGTCGGGACGGTTGAAAACGCAGTATTCGTGGCACAAAAGCGCGAGCGCCGCGCCGTGCGAATAGCCCGAGATGACGATCTTCTTGACGTCCTTTTCTGCCACATGGGGCGCCAATACGTCTTCGAGCGAGCGGAAGACCCGCATAAACCCCCTGTGCGCAAACCAGAGCCGCTCCATTTTGCGGTAGGGCTTTGCGGGGAAATCGAGATTGTTCCGCCAATCGGTCGCGCCGTTGCTCTTTTCGAAGAAGAGGAAGAGGGTATCCCCCTCTCGCCCGATCCGATAGGAAGCCGCCGTTTCCGCCACTTCGAGGTAGTCCGCGCGCAGGGTCTCCGCAAATAATTTTTCCAAATCCATTGTTGCCTCCGTAAATTCCCTCCCCATTCTATTTTACACCCCGAAGAAGCGTGACGGGCGGGAGCGGCGCCATGTTTTTACTGCCAACGGTTATCAACCGTTGGCAGAATGCAATGCTCCACCCTCAAGGGGCAGCCGAGACACCCCCTCACCGCCTTCGGCGGAGCTCCCCCTCAAGGGGCAGCCAAGGTAAGGAACCCCCTCCCCTACCCCTCCCCCGCGCGGAACGCGCGTGGGAGGGCGAGAATATGCAAACAAAAAGAGCAGCGTTTTGCCGCTGCTCTCTTTTTGTTTGTTTTCCGATGCGGAATTATTTGGTATGCACGCGCACGCAGAGCACGCTGTAAGGCAAGACGGTGCAGCCGAACACGGAGCCGACGGAGAGAGTGTAGCTCTCGCTCGTCACCTCGTTGCCGAGAATGCCGAGACGGTTGATGCTTGCGCCCTGATTCGTGCTGACGAGCGACACGCAGTCCGCGATCGATTTGACGTTCGCGCCCGCGAGATCGACGTTCACCGCTCTGCGGGAATCCCCCGCGTTCACGAGTTTGACGATGATGTCCTTCGTCTTCTCGTCGTACGTCACCGACTGGTAGAGACGGTCGACGTTTTTGGCGTTGCCGTCGAGCTTCATCGACTGCTCCGTGCCCTCGGCAAGGGTCATTTGGGAGTTGAGATAATGGGTGCCCGAGTTGTTCATGAAGATCTTCTGCACCATGTAGTTGGGCGTGAGGAGCAATTCGGTGTTGGTAAAGTACATCATGTCCTGATCCCACTGGTTTGCGCCGTCGTCGCGGTAAATGCCGTCGCAGACGCCGAACATGGGCGCATATGCCGCGAGGTCCACCACGTCGCCGTTGCGTTCGAGACCCGTCATGTACGCCGCTTCCGAAAGAGCGGACATCCAGCTGTTGGTTGCGTAGGAAAGAGAGCTCCCCACGTACTTGGTCGCCGCATTCGCGGAATATTCGCCGACGAATACCTTGTACGCTTTTTCGCCCGTGCGGTCGTACTTGTCGTAAATGCAATTCTCGGGAGAGGCATAGTAGAAGAAATCGTTATACCCCATATAGTAATGGTGGTCGACGACGCCGTACTGCGCCCAATTTTCGATCTTGCCCGCGGCGAGATAGTCCTTTGCCGCCGAATCGGCAAGATAGGCGCGGTATACATTTTCGACGCCGGGAAGCGCGTCCGCGAACACCAAGCCGTTGCCGACGATGGGCTGTACGCCGCCGTAGATCGCGGGCGAACTCTTCTGCGCCGCATAGAAGGCTTCGAGGAATTGCTCGTAACGGCTGTAATATGCCTCGGTGAACTGCTCGTTCCCAACGCCGATGTATTTGACGTTGAAGGGTTCGGCATGCCCCATGTCCGCGCGAAGTTTCCCCCACTTGGTGCTCGTGTCGCCGTTGGCGAACTCGATGAGGTTGAGCGCGTCCTGCACATAGTCCTCCGTCTCTTTGAGATGGCGACCCTTCATCTGCGTGCCGCGCTTGCTCAGATCTGCCGCGCCGCCCTGATCGGAAAGCCCGCAGTTGACGATGGGCACGGGGCTTGCGCCGATACTCTCGCAGAGCAGGAAATATTCGTAGAAGCCGAGACCGTAATCCATGTTATAGCCCCAGAGGTCGAAGTTGTTGGAGCGGGTGATATATTCGCCGTAGGTCGTCGTTTCCTTGGTCTTGCCGTTCTCATCGAGCTGATAGGTAAGAGCGGGAATGGTGTCGTCGCCCGCGTTCGTGCCGTTTTGCACCGCGCCGACCGAATTCTTCCAATCGTACACTTCGAGGCAACGTCCCTTGTCGTCTACCGTGGAGTTGTCCCCCTCGATGATACAGCCGCCCGGGAAGCGCATGAACTTGGGCGTTAAATCTTTGACCGCATTGTAGATATAGTTCTTGAAGCCGAGCGTGGAGTCGTTCGTCTCAAGCTGAACGGCGTCCACGAGGTAGGTGCCGGACTTACTGAACGTGATCTCGAATTGCAGACCCTCCGTCACAGTTTCGTCCGCCTTAAGGGTGCGCTGGTACTTGACCCAACCGCCCTTCTTTACCGAGAATTTGGTCGAACCGCACGCTTTTTCCGCTTTGGTATCAAACATGCGCACGGTGACTTCGCAGTCCTCGTCCGCCTTGATGAACGCGGAGAAGGTATACTTCGTCCCCTTCACAAAGGCAAGCGCGGGATATTTGTGTCCCTCGT
>CANRCY010000146.1 GCA_947629225.1 uncultured Clostridia bacterium
TCAAAGCCTTCCCGCTCTTCCCGAAGGGGCTGAGGGGCTTCGGCGAGGCGGTCGTCACCTCGGGCGGGGTATCGCTGAGCGAGATCGACCCCAAGACCATGCAGAGCAAGCTCGTGAAGGGGCTCGCTTTCTGCGGGGAGACCCTCGACGTGGACGCTTTCACGGGCGGGTTCAACCTGCACATCGCCTTTGCGACGGGCTATGCCGCGGGGAGTTCTCTCCCGACCGCGTGAAATTCCGTAAATTCGTTGACTTTTTTCGCGTTTCCGTCTATAATATCGGCAGAAACCAAAGGAGACTGTTATGACCGTAATCCGCGGCGCGACGACCATTCCTTCGGACACTCCCGAAGAGATCAGAAAGGCTGTGAAAGAGCTCCTCGAACAGATCGAGAGCAGAAACGATCTCAAACGCGACGAGATCGTCAGCCTTGTTTTTTCGTCTACATCCGACATCCATTCCTACTATCCCGCCAAAGCCGCGCGCGAGGCGGGGTTCGCGAGCTGTTCGCTCTTCTCGGCGCAGGAGCCCGAGATCGACGGAGGGCTCCCGCTCTGTATCCGCGCCATGCTGTTCGTGGGCAAGAATTCAGACCCGAAGCATGTGTATCTGCGCGGGGCGAAAATCCTCAGAAAGGACATCGCGGGCAAGATCAACATCGCCATCGACGGTCCCGCGGGCAGCGGAAAATCGACCATCGCCGAGATGCTCGCCCGCGATTACAACATCCTGCACCTCGATACGGGGGCAATGTACCGCGCCTGCGCCTATAAAGCGGACGTGGAGGACGAGGCGGCGATCGTCGACCTCATGAAGGACGTGAAGCTCGACGTCGTGTTCGAAAGCGGCGCGCAGAAGACTTTGCTCGACGGGGTGGACGTCTCGGAAGACATCCGGAAACCCGCCGTTTCGATGGCGGCTTCCGCTGTCTCCAAACACCCGAGCGTCCGCATGCACATGACCGAAAAACAGCGCGAGATCGCGGGGAAAATGTCCTGCGTGCTCGACGGGCGGGACATCGGGACCTTCGTTCTGCCCGAGGCGGACTTCAAATTCTTCCTCACCGCGTCGCCGCGGGTACGCGCCAAGCGCCGCTACGACGAGCTCGTGCAGAAGGGCTATGAAGTGGACTTCGACGAGCTCCTCACCGAGATCGTCCGCCGCGACGAACAGGACAGCACCCGCGCGCTCGCTCCCCTCAAAAGGGCAGACGACGCAGTGGAGATCGACACTTCCGACAAGAGCATCGAAGAGGTGCTCTCCGAAGTCAAAAAACATATTCAGGAGAACATCTGATGGCGGCAGATACGGGCAATACGCCAGAAAAAGAGAGGGCGGCGGAGGAGCCGCGCAAACAAAAGGCAAAAAAAGAGCCCAAACGCAAACTGCTCTTTCCCGCAAACAAAAAGGGAAAGCATGTGATGCATGCCATGAACTTTTTGCGCTTTCTCTTCTATCCCATCCACTTCCTCGTCTACCCCTACAAGCTGTACGGGCATAAGAAGGTCGGGACGGGCGCGTATATCTACATGGGCAACCACTACTGCATCTGGGACGTGTTCTATCCCGCCCGCACGACGGGAGAGGGCATCCATTACCTGATGAAGGAATCCCTTCTGCATGTGCCCGTGCTCGGCTATTGGACGAGGCAGGTCGGCGCGATCCCCGCCATGCGCGACGGGTCGGACATGCGCACCGTCATGGACGCGATGAAAGTGCTCAAAAACGGCGAGAAAGTTTCGATGTTCCCCGAGGGAACGCGCAACAAAGAGGGGGACGGCGAGACCTTTTTGCCCTTCCATGGGGGCGCGGCCTTTCTCGCCATCAAGACGAAGACCCCCGTCATCCCCTTCGTCATCTGCAACAAACCGCGCATCTGGCACGTGACGCACGTCGTCTTCGGCGAGCCGATGGAGCTGAGCGAGTACTACGGCAGGAGACTGACGCAAGCCGACTACGACGAGGCGGACGAGAAACTCAAAAACAGGCTCTATGAGCTCAGGGCGGAGCACCGCGCCATGCTCGCTTCCAAAAAGCGCGGACGGAAAAACGGGAAATGAAGGTGATCCTCTCCCGCCACAGCGGGTTCTGCCTCGGCGTGAAACGCGCCGTCGATACCGCGCTCTCCGTCCCCGCGGAAAACACCTATCTCTTCGGCGAGCTCATCCATAACCGCGAGGTCGTGAAGAGGGTGGAAGAGCGCGGGATCCCGACCGTTTACTCCCTCGACGGAGTGCCCTCGGGGGCGAAGCTCATCATCCGTTCGCACGGCGTGGGCAAGCAGGTCTACGAGGAATGCGCGCGCCGCGGGATCGAGACCGTCGACTGCACGTGCGACTTCGTCAAACGCACCCAGCGCATTGTGGAGGCGGCGGGCAGAGAGGGGAAGACGGTCGTCATTGCGGGCACGCGGGAACATCCCGAAGTGGAGGGATTGCTCGGCTGGTGCTCGGGCGAGGCGTACACCGTCTCTTCCGAACAGGATGATTTTTCACTTTTTCGCGATAAAAACGTTGTTTTGGTGTCCCAAACGACCTTTTCCGAGCAAAGATTTTTGAAAATTGCGGAAATTCTTCGAAAAGTATGTCAAAAAACAGTTGAGATTTTCAAGACAATTTGTTATACTACTATATGGCGGCAGAAAGACGCGGCGGCGATCGCACGCGCTTCGGACGCCGTGATCGTGCTCGGCGGGCTCAACAGCAGCAACACGGCAAAACTTTACGAAATCGCGTCAGAGCACTGCAAGCGGGTCTTCCGTTTGGAGCGGGCTGACGATTTCGAATATGAAAAATTTTTATTTTATGAAAGGGTCGGTATCATAGCGGGGGCGAGCACTCCCGATTGGCAGACTCAGGAGGTTCTTTTCAAGATGGAAGAAAACAGCGCGGAAGTTCAGGCAACGACAATGATGGACGTCGTTGAGGGGATCGACAAGGAAGAGCGGTATAAGAAGGGGCAGATCATCACTGCCAAGATCGTATCCGCGACGGACGAAGGAGTTTATGTCTCCGCATCGGGCAAGCTCGAAATTTTGCTTTCCAAAGACGAGCTTTCCACGGAGGATTACTCCCGCGAGGCGTATGCCGAAAAGGTCGGCACGGAGATCGAGGTGATGGTCGTCGAAGTCACCCCCAAGGTAAAGCTCTCCCAGAAGATGCTGCAAAAGCTCAAAGAGGAAGAGGCGCAACTCAAAGAGATCGAGGAAGGCAAGGAATTCACCGTTGTCTGCACCGGTTTCAACAAGGGCGGTCTTACCGCAGAGCTCGGCACCTATCCCGTATTCGTTCCCGCCAAGGAAATCCGTTCGGGCTATGTGAAGGATCTCGAAAAATATACGGGCAAGAAGCTCCGCCTGCGTCTGCTTGAAATCAGAAAAGAGCGCAGAAAAGAGATCATCGCCTCCCAGCGCGTGATCATCGAAGAGGAGAGAGCCGCGCGCGAAGCCGCCAAGGCGGAACGGGAAGAGGCGTTCTTCGAGAGCACCCACGAGGGCGACATCGTGGAAGGCAAGGTCGAGAGAGTGACCGCGTTCGGCGCGTTCGTCTCCGTCAAAGGCTTCGACTGCCTCGCCCATATCTCCGATCTGAGTTGGTCGGGCGTGAAGAACGTCACCGACGTGCTCGAGATCGGCAAGAAGTACGAATTCAAGGTCCTGAAAGTCGACCGCGAAAACAAGAAAGTTTCCATCGGCTATAAGCAGCTCCAACCCCAGCCCTGGGATTTGGCGGCAGAGAAATATGCGGAAGGCGACGTTGTCCACGGCAAGGTCGTGCGTATCGTTCCGTTCGGTGCATTCGTAGAGCTCGAAAAGGGAGTGGACGGCTTGGTGCACGTCTCCCAGATCACCCACGAGTGGCTTGAAAATCCCACCGACGCGCTTTCCATCGGCGAAGAGGTCGACGCGAAGATCTTGGCGTTCAACCCCGCAGAGCGGAAGATCACCCTCTCCATCAAGGCGCTTCAGCCCCG
>CANRCY010000147.1 GCA_947629225.1 uncultured Clostridia bacterium
ACACGGGGGACTCCATCGTCATCGCGCCCGCCGTCACCCTCTCCGACAAGGAATACCAGATGCTCCGCACGGCGTCTCTCAACATCATCGGCGAGCTCGGGATCGAGGGCGGTTGCAACTGTCAATTCGCACTGCACCCCACGAGCTTCGAATACGCGGTCATCGAAGTCAACCCCCGCGTTTCCCGCTCCTCCGCGCTTGCAAGCAAGGCGACGGGCTATCCCATCGCCAAAGTTTCCCGAAGATCGCCCTCGGCTACACCCTCGACGAGATCAAGAACGACGTCACGGGCAAGACGTACGCCTGCTTCGAGCCCGCGCTCGACTATGTCGTCGTCAAACTTCCCAAGTGGCCCTTCGATAAATTTCTCTATGCAAAGCGCGGGCTGGGCTCGCGCATGAAGGCGACGGGGGCGATCATGAAGGCGGTGCGCGGCGCGGAGATCTCTCTCGACACTTTGAACGCCCCCAAATTTTCGCACATGGGCAGGGAAGAACTGCTTTCCGAACTGCACAAGACGACGGACGAGCGCCTCTTCGCCGTGTATGCGGCGTTGCATGCGGGCGTCTCTCCCGACGAAATTTTCGAGATCACCAAGATCGACCGCTGGTTTTTGTACAAACTTTTGAATCTGGTGGAGTACGAGCGGCACATTACGGGCAAAAAACTCTCGAAAGAGGAGTATCTCACGGGCAAGAGGCTGGGGTTCGGCGACCGCGCGCTTTCGGAGCGGAGCGGCAACAAACTCCCGCCCCGCCGCCGCGCCGCCTTTAAGATGGTGGATACCTGCGCTGCCGAATTCTCGGCGCAGACTCCCTATTTTTATTCGACTTACGACGACCTTTCGCACGACGAGGCGAAGCCCTTCGTGGAAAAGAGTATCTCGGAGAAGAAGAAGCGGGTGATCGTCATCGGCTCGGGTCCCATCAGGATCGGGCAGGGCATCGAGTTCGACTATTCCTCCGTCCACTGCGTCTGGACGCTCAAATCCCTCGGCTTCGAGGTCGTCATCATCAACAACAATCCCGAGACCGTCTCCACCGACTTCGATACGGCGGACAGGCTCTATTTCGAATCCCTCACGCCCGAGGACGTGCAGAACGTCATCGACGTGGAAAAGCCCTACGGCGTCGTCGTCACCTTCGGCGGGCAGACGGCGATCAAGCTGTGCGGGTATCTCGCAAGGAAGGGGGTGCGCATTCTCGGCACGAGCGCCGACAGCGTGGACATGGCGGAGGACCGCGAGCGGTTCGATCGGCTCTTGGAGCGGTTCGACATCGCCCGCCCCAAGGGTCTCACCGTCATGACCAAGGAAGAGGCGATCGACGCCGCCGAGACGCTCGGCTATCCCGTCCTTCTCCGCCCGAGCTACGTCATCGGCGGGCAGAACATGACGATCGCCTTCACCGAGAACGACATCTCCCGCTATATGGACGTCATTCTCGCCCAAAAGATCGAAAATCCCGTGCTCTGCGATAAATATCTCATGGGCACGGAGCTCGAAGTCGACGCCATTTCCGACGGCACGGACGTGCTCATTCCGGGCATTATGCAGCATGTGGAGCGGGCGGGCGTGCACTCGGGCGATTCGATCGCCGTCTATCCGCCCTATCATCTGAGCGACGCAATGCTCTCGCGCATCGTAGAGGTCTCCACGCAACTTGCTTTGGAGCTCAAGACCAAGGGGCTCATCAACATTCAATATCTCATCTATCAGGATCGGCTCTACGTCATCGAAGTCAACCCCCGCGCGAGCCGCACCATTCCCTACATCTCCAAGGTGACGGGCGTGCCCATGGTGGAGCTCGCCACCCGCATCATGACGGGTTCCAAGCTCAAAAAACTCGGCTACGGCACGGGGCTCTACCCCAATTCTCCCTATGTTGCGGTCAAGGTGCCCGTCTTTTCCTTCGAAAAGCTCAACGACGTCAACTCCCAGCTCGGTCCCGAAATGAAGTCGACGGGCGAGGTGCTCGGCATCGGCAAGACGATCGAAGAGGCGCTCTTCAAGGGGCTCGTCTCGGCGGGGTTCAAGATGTGCCATCCCTCCAAGGAAAAGCCCGTGGGGGTCTACTTTACGATCAACGACCAGGATAAGCCCGAGATCGTCTCCATCGCCAAAAAGTTTGCCGACCTCGGTTGCCGCCTGTATGCGACGGCGGGCACGGCGAAGGTCATCGAGGCGCTCGGGATCGAAGTCACCGTCGTCGAGCGGCTGAAAGCGACCAAGCAGGTCTCGGGGCTCATGGACGAGGGCAAGATCGACTATATCATCTATACGGGCAAGACGGACGTCGACTCCATTGCCGACTATATCGAACTTCATCACCACGCAGTGCTGCTCGGGGTCACCGTCTTGACTTCGCTCGACACGGCGAACGCCCTCTGCGACATCATCGCGAGCAAATTCACCGAATACAACACCGAGCTCGTGGACATCAACCACCTGCGCAAGAAAAAGCTCTCTTTGGGGTTCGTCAAAATGCAGTCGTGCGGCAACGACTTCATCGTGTTCGACAACACGGACGGGGCGATCACCTGCCCCGAATCGCTCGCCGTCAACTTTGTGGACAGGCACTACGGCATCGGGGGAGACGGCATTGTGCTATTGGAGCGGTCGGAGATCGCCGACGCGAAGATGCGGATTTTCAACCGCGACGGCTCCGAAGGGCTGAACGCGGCGAACGCCATCCGCTGTATCGCCAAATATCTGTGCGACCACCGCATGACGGAAGGGGACACGATGACGGTGGAGACGGTGAGCGGCGTCCGCAGGGTCACGGTCTACTCCTTCGGCGGGGTCGTTTCCTCGGCGAGCGTCGAACTTCTGCCCGAAGAGAGGCGCGCCAAAAAGAATTCTCTGTTCGTCCGCGCCCTCGAAGAGAGCGGAACGGAGAGCGCCTTCGTCAGGCTCGAAGGGGGGGACCACTTCGTCCTCTTCGACGAGAAGGTGGACAGCCGCGACCTCGGCGCAGACGCGCTCCTTCTCGAAGGGGACGCGGCGTATGCCCAGAAGCCCGACTTCGAGGCAGTGCGGGTCGTCAACCGCGTCACGGTAAAGCTCCGCGCCTTCGAACAGGGCAACGGCGAGGTGTACGCGAGCGGCACAGGCGCGGCGGCTGCTGTCTATGCCTGCGTCAAGCGGGGCTTGTGCGATACGGACGCGGACGTCACCGTCAAAGTGCGGGGGGGCGACCTCATCGTCCATTGCTTTGAAAACGGCGCTCTGACCCTGACGGGCGGCGTGCAAAAAATTTATGAAGGGAGGGTGGAATTTTGATGAGAGACGCCTATTGCGAAGACAGCGCCGTCTGCCAAAGAGAAGTAAAAGAGGCAAAGATGTATACGCTGTTCAAAGTACTTGCGATCGCCGCGATCGTTGCGGCGGTGCTGATCCTGTCCATTGCGTTTGCCTATGTGCCCGCCGTGCTCGACGCGACCGTCGTCGAAGAGACGGGCGAGACGGATACGATCTCCCGCGTCTTTTTGCTCGGGACCTACTTTTTGACGGTCGTCCTCGCCGCGGGGGTGGGGGTCATCTTCTGGTTCATGAAGAACCGTTTCAACGTGAGTTTCGACTATCTCTTCGTCGAAGACGAGCTCCGCATTTCCAAGGTATTCAACGGCAAAAAGCGCAAGTACCTCAAAACCCTCAAATGCGACCAGATCTTGAAGATCGGCAAGTGCGAAAGCGATGGATTCGAGCGCACCTGCGCGGGCATTCCCAAGCGGCAGATCGTCTTTTTAACGCCCAACAGGGAGCCTTCGAAAAACAAAAATTTCTATTACATTTTATATAGCTCTTCCCTCGAAAAGACGGTGAACATCATCGAGACGAAGACCGAGCTCATGGACCTCGTCATTCTCGCGGCGGGAAGAAACAAGTGGGAGGCGCGATGATCTATCTCGATAACGCGG
>CANRCY010000148.1 GCA_947629225.1 uncultured Clostridia bacterium
TCCACGCCATAGACGCAGACGGTGACGTCCGAAAAATGTCCGTCCGCGACCCCTGCGTTCATCGCAATGCCGCCGCCGACGCTCATCGGAATGCCCGTAAAGCGTTCGAACCCGCCGAGAAGGTTTGCCGCGGCAAATTTCAGCAGCGCACCGCCCGTCACTCCCCCGCCCGCATAGAGCGTTTCTTCGCCCGCAAGACGCAGTTCCCTCAGACGGTGAAAGCGCACGACGACCCCTTCGAAGAAGCCGTCGCGGGGCAAAACGTTCGCGCCCGCGCCCAAAAAACAGAAGGGGATTTTCTCTCTGCCGAGGAAGGCGAGGAGCTCCGCCGCGCCGACCGCGCTATGCGGAGAGGCGGCGAGCGCCGCGTTGCCGCCGCACCCGACGGTGGTGTGCCGCGCAAAGGAAAAATTCTTTTCCCACTCTATCCCTTGAAAGCGTGCGGGCAGTTCCGCAAAATACGCCACGATAATTCTCCTTTCATTCTACCATACTTGCGTGCCGATTTCAAATGCTTTTCAAAAATTTTTCGAGATTTTTTCCGTCCCGCGCCGCGCCGAGGAGCGAAGCCGCGCCTTTGTCCGATAAAAACGCGCCCGAAGTCGACGACGCGGGGCTCTCTTGCAGGGAAAACATGCCAAGCTCCCCCACTTTACGCTGCGTTTCGTCCGAAAGAAGTTCGGCGAGAAAGGCAAAGCAGTCTTCGCGCTTCTCCGCCGAGAGGACGGAAATATATTGGTAGAGATCGGAGAACGCCGAGAGCCGCTTGGAATAGACGGCGACTCCGCGGGCACGGAAACGGCAAATATCCCGCTGTGTGCCCAAAAGATAGCGGTAAGAGCCCTGCAAAAAGGCGGTGTACGCCGTGAGCGAGGGCAATTCTTCCCCCGAAATCCCCCCGAGCGACGCGGCGACTTGCGGCAAATTCTTCCCGCCGCAGGAGATGGCTGTTTTGCCCGCCGCGCCGAAGTCGTCGGTCAGCGAAAAGAGGTAGTACCCGCCTGCGCACCACGGATAGGCGAGCGTCTTCCCGCCGAGTTCGCCCCCGCGGAAGGAGTACGGGAGCGGCAAGGAGCGTTCGGCAAACTCCGAGAGCCCCGTCCCGAAAGAGAGAATGTCGGGCTGATCGCCCTCCGAAAACGCCTGCTTCGCCCCCTCGGCGGTGAGGGAGAGGACGGGATAGTAGACCCCGCCCGATTTCGCTTCCGCCCGCCGCGCGACCGATTTCAAAAACGCCGTTCTCGAACCTGTGCCGCCTTCGAAGGTATCGACGTTCCAGACGCGGACCACCCGCCGCGCCGTCTCCTCTTCCCTTCGGACGGGATAGAAGGCGCAGACGAGAAAGAGCAGGGCAACGAGCAAAAGCGGCAGGACGGTTTTGAGGATTTTGCGCACTTTCACGGGCTATTTTATGAAAAAACTCCGCGGAAAATGCCCTACAAGCCGCGCTCCCCCTCCCCGAGATAAAAATTTAAGGGGACGCCGCGAGGCGTCCCCTACGCGCTTCTGCATGACGGAACGTCAGGCAGAAACTCTATCTGAAAGCGGTCTCCCGCCAACAGACATTTTGCGCAAACCGCGCCGTATTATGCGCTCAGCCGCGTTTGCGGAAACTGTCGCAGCAGGTGCAGTGTTCGCAGTCGCAGGTATTGCCCACATGGATCCTGTCGAGCTCGCAGTGCATGCCGTCCTGGTTGAAACGGCATTCGGTGACGCCGCAGGAAACGCCTCTGTTGATCTGTTCCATATCTCCCTCCTTCCCTCGTATTATGCGCACTTCGCCGAATTTTATCGGAAAAGGTTGACAAGGCGCGCCGACTTTGTTACAATATCTTAAAAGGAGTAACAGATATGAAGGTCATCCTGAAAGTAGACGTAAAAGGGAGCGGGAAAAAGGGAGACGTCCTCGACGTTTCGGACGGCTACGCCAAGAATTTCCTGCTCAAAAAAGGGCTTGCGGAGATCGCCACCTCTTCGGGCATCAACGAGATCGAGCAGAGAAAGAGAGCGGACGAATTCCATAAAGCCGAAAATGTGAAGGCACAAAGGGAACTTGCGGCAAAACTCAACGGCGCGACGGTGCCCGTCTCCATCCGCGCGGGGGAAAACGGGAAGGTGTTCGGTTCGGTCACTGCCGAAAAGATCGCCTCCGCCCTTTCAGAGCTCGGCTTCGAAGTGGACAAAAAACGCATTGTGACAAAAGAGCCCATCAAAAACGTGGGAGAGTACGAAGCGGAAGTAAAGCTCATGGAAGGCGTTTCGGCAAAAATCAAGATCGTCGTCTCCCCCTTAGCGTAATCAAAAATGCCAAAAAGGCGCTTGAAAAAGCGCCTTTCTTTTTGTTTTTCGGGGTTTTGCATAGTACTATGCGTGACATATTACTATGCTAACGGGGTCATATGGGCAGAAAAAAAGACATTTTTTAGTACAAATAAATATCCACCGGCTAAGCCGATGGTTTTTCAGTTTCGGGCTATTAGCCCCCATGATACCAGCGGCGCGCAAGCCGCGCATATGACGACCTGGCAGTCATGCGTTTGTTGCTTGCCACCCGTGAACGGGTCTTTGTCCTTGCCCACCCCTTTGAGGGGTGGGTGGCACGAACGAAGTGAGTGACGGAGGGGGTGTCCCTTGTCGCCCCTGCAGGGGAGATGCCACGAGCTTGTGAGTGACAGAGGGGTTCAAGAACCCTTTCGGCTCACTGCGCTCGCCGCTTCCCCTTCAGGGGCAGCGAGACACCCCCTCACCGCCTTCGGCGGAGCTCCCCCTCAAGGGGCAGCCGAGAAATAAGGAGCCCCCTCCCCTACCCCTCCCCCGCGCGTTCCGCGCGGGGGAGGGCGAGAATATGCAAAAAGCCTTTCTTGAACCACGCGACTGTCGCGCGGTTTTTTTAGCACGAAAAAGCGGCATAGCGCGCGGGCTATGCCGCTCTCCCCCGCTCTTCGCTTATTGGCACTGAGACGAAGAGCTGTGCGGGGAAGCCGAAATTCCGCATTCAACCAACCTTACGGTCATTTCCGCGTTGTTCCGTAGTACGCGTTGAGATACATCTCCTTGATCTCGCTCATGAGCGGATAGCGGGGATTTGCGCCCGTGCACTGGTCGTCGAACGCCGCCTCCGTCATTTCGTCGAGTTTTTCGAGGAACTGCTCCTCGGTGAATTTGTCCCCGAGCGCCTCTTTGATCGTCTTGGGCTGCCCGATCGTCTCCTGGAGCGCATGCAGCTTGGAAATGAGCGCTTCGACGAGTTCTTCGTCCGTCTCCCCCACGCATCCGATGCAGCGCGCGGCTTCGGCATATCTTGCGCGGCACTGCGGATAGGCATACTGCGGGAACGTGCCCATTTTGGCGGGCGCTTCGCTGCTGTTGAAGCGGATGACTTGTTCGAGCATGAGGCTGTTCGCCATGCCGTGGGCGATGTGGAAATAGGAGCCGAGCTTGTGCGCCATGGAATGGCACACGCCGAGGAAGGCGTTCGCAAACGCCATGCCCGCCATCGTCGCGGCGTTTGCGACTTTTTCGCGCGCGACCGCGTCCCGAGCGCCCTTTTCATAGGCGCGGGGCAGATATTCGAACAGGATTTTGAGGGCTTCTTTGGCGAGACCGTTGGTGAAATCGGTCGCCATGACGGACGCGATCGCCTCTAAGGCGTGGCTCACCGCGTCGATCCCCGAGCAGGACGTGAGCCCCTTGGGAATGTTCATCATGAGGTCGGCGTCTACAACTGCCATGTTCGGCATGAGGGCATAGTCGGCAAGCGGGTACTTGGTGCCCGTCTTTTCGTCGGTAATGACGGCAAAGGGCGTTACTTCGCTGCCCGTCCCCGCCGTGGTGGGGATTGCGACGAACATCGCCTTTTCGCCCATCTTCGGGAAGGCGT
>CANRCY010000149.1 GCA_947629225.1 uncultured Clostridia bacterium
TTGGACGGCTCGACCTTTACGTCGGCGGGATAGACGGCAAAGCCGACGGTTGTGCACTTCGGATGTCCTTCGACGGGGGTCTCCGCATAATAGACCGCGACGTCGCCGAACTCATAGCGTTTGAAAAACATATCACTCCTTTTTCGCAAGGCGGGAGACCACGGCGACCGCTTCGGAAAGTTTGTCGCAAAAATCGGTCATTGCCGCGTCCCTTCTGCCGATGACTTCGAGCACCTTGCGGAAATCTTCGTTGACTGCCGCCGACCTCAGCCCGACGAAATTTCTTCTCAGGCTGATCTCCTGACCGTGCAGAAGCGCGTCGGCGTAGTCATATATCTCCTCGTAATTATAGTTGAAATCGAACTGCGTATTGCCCCTTCCGTCCAATTCGTAGTATTTCGCGGGGACGCGGCAGGAGAGAAAGTCCCGCAAGGCGCGCTTGTCCCGTTCGGAAAGGGCGATCCCCTTTTTCGCCGCCATATTTTTTCCTCCTTATTGAGAAAGGGGCGGCAGTTTTTGCCGCCCCTGCGATCCGCCGTTAAAGTTTGGTCTTCCAAACTTGATCCGCCCACATGAGCTGTTTTTTGAATTCGTTGATCTCGGTGTGTTCGTCGATCACGACGACCTCCACTCCCCACATATTGCCGAGGTCCACCATGTCTTGCACGGTGAGTTTGGACGAGACGACCGTATGGTGCGCGCCGCCCGCGTAGATCCACGCAGCGACCCCTTCTTTGAAGTTGGGCTTGTATTTCCACATCAGCCCGCCGACGGGCAGGTTGGGCATCTTGTGCGGATACTTCACGAGCTCGATCTTCTGCACGATGAGGCGCATTCTGTCCCCCATGTCGATCATGGAGACGGCGATCGCTTCGGGAGCCTCGATGCCCTCAAAGACGAGACGGGCAGGATCGCTCTTGCCGCCGATGCCAAGCGGGTGCACCTGGATTTCGGGCTTTGTCGCCGCAAACTGCGGGGAGACTTCGAGCATATGCGCGCCGAGGCAGAGCCCGTCTTTCAGATCATAGGTATAATCCTCCATCAAGCCCGTCCCCTCTTGTCCTGCCATATACTGCATGACTGCGCCGAGCGCGGCGATCTTCCAATCGCCTTCCGCGCCGAATCCGTAGCCCTTGCTCTGCAAATCCTGAATGGCGAGCCCGGGGAGCTGGTTCATCCCGTGAAGAGAGCCGAAGTGATCGACAATGCCGATGTAGCCGCCGTTCTCCTTGCAGAATCTCTCGATCGCGATCTCATACTTCGCCTGTTCGCGCACAACGTCAATGCGGTCGGTGCCCATCGTATACTTTTGAGCGTATTCTTCCATGAGCGCGTCCACCTGCGCGTCGGTGACTTCCTCGATGACGTCCACAAGGTCGCCCACGGGATAGTAGTCCACTTCCCAGCCGAGCCCGATATGCGCTTCGACCTTATCGCCCTCGGTGACGGCGACGTTCCGCATATTGTCGGAGAAGCGGCAGACTTTGACGTTCTTGGAGAAAGCGAGCCCCGCAGCCGCCTTGCACCATGCGGCGAGCTCGTCGAGCGCCTCTTTGTCTTTGTAGTAGCCGACGATGACCTTGTTGTCCATGCGAAGCCGAGAGACGATGTAACCGAACTCTCTGTCCCCGTGCGCCGCCTGGTTCTCGTTCATGAAGTCCATGTCGATGGTGTCGTAAGGAAGGCGTTCGTTGTACTGCGTTGCAAAGTGGCACATGGGCTTGCGGAGCATTTTCAGCCCCTTGATCCACATCTTTGCGGGAGAGAAGGTATGGCACCATGTGATGATCCCCACGCAGTCGTCGTCTTCGTTGACTTTGCGCACTGCCGCAACGATCTCTTCCGAACTCTTGCAGGTCGTAAGATATTTTACCGTAACGGGCATAAACCCGTTGACGTAATTCGCCATTTCCTCGGAATGTTGCGCGACGTGCGCGAGCACATCGTCGCCGTAGAGCGTTTGCGAACCCGTCAGCCAATAAACAACTTTTTCTTTCATTTTATAGAATACCCCCAATAATTTTTGATTTTTGTTTTGAATTGTTGCACAGGAATCCCCTGTGCTGTCCCTAAGTTGTCATTTCGCCCCGCGCAGTTCTGATTCTCTAAACGCAGCACGAGCCGCAGGCGACGTAGCGGAGCCGCATTTCTCTTTTTGTCATTTCGACCAAGGGAGCGAAGCGACCGCGTGGAGAAATCTCAACCTTATTTTAATAAGGAATAGATTTCTCGACAAGCTCGAAATGACAGTTTAGAAAAAGTATCGCTTTTCCCAATCCCTGCGCGTTGAAGAAAGTTAAGGCAGAGAGCACGTTTCCTCGCACGATTCTTTTCGAAGCGTAGCAAGCAAAGAATCGTGCGAAATATAATCCTCTTGCCTTAGGCGGAATTCATTTCCGCCGTGGGCGACCCAATTTGGCAATTACTTTTGCCTTCTTGTCCGATGAAACGAACGAGAGGACAAGAAAGTTGAGGCATGAGCGCACGTTTCCTCGCACGATTCTTTTCGATGCGCAGCGAGCAAAGAATCGTGCGAAACAGCTACTTCTTCTGTCCGTAGTACGCGTTTTTCCCGTGTTTGCGCTGATAATGTTTTTCCATCATAAAGCGGTCGGCGCGGGTGACAGTCGGATTGATCTGCTCGGTGAGAAACGCCATCTTTGCGACCTCCTCGATGACCGTCGCGTTGTACACGGAGCCGTCGCCGTCCTTTCCGAAGGCGAACACGCCGTGGCTCTTGATGAGCACGCCGGGAACTTCGAGCGGATTAAGGTCGTCCTCGCGGAACTTCTCGATGATCACAAGCCCCGTGTTCTTCTCGTACTCCCCTTCGATCTCCTCCTTGGTGAGAGAGCGCGCGCAGGGAATATCGCCGTAGAAATAATCGGCATGGGTGGTACCGTAGAAGGGAATGCTCCTGCCCGCCTGCGCCCACGCCGTCGCAAAGGTGGAGTGGGTGTGCGTCACGCCGCCGATGTTCGGAAACGCTTTATAGAATTCGATGTGCGTCGGCGTATCGGACGAGGGGCGGAGATCGCCGTCCACGACCTTCCCGTTGAGGTCCACGACCACCATATCCTCTGCCGTCATTTCGTCGTACTTCACGCCCGACGGTTTGATGACGATGAGCCCGCTCTTTCTGTCGATCTCGGAGACGTTCCCCCAAGTAAAGAGCACGAGTTTGTTTTTGACAAGGTCGAGATTTGCTTTTAATACTTTTTTCTTCAATTCTTCGAGCATTTTTCGATCAACTCCTTATTTCAAACTATGGACTGCCTCGCGCACAATGGGAAGTCCTTCCGTGTAGCGGCGGGCGAACGCTTCGAACCCTTCCACGTCGGCTTGGTCGGGGGCGATCGTAACGCCCTCCTGCCCCGCAAAGACGCGGTTTTCGAGATAATCTTCGAGCGATTCGCCCTCTTTCTTTTCGAGCATATAGTTTGCGAGCACCGCCATGCCCCATGCGCCGCCTTCGCCCGCCGTTTTCATGACGGTAACGGGCGCGCCGATCGCCGCGGCGAGGAAACTCTGCCCCACGCGTTCGGTCTTGAAAATGCCGCCGTGCCCCGTAATGCGGTCGAGCTTGACGCCCTCTTCTTTGAGCATAATGTCGCACCCCACTTTCAGGGCGCCGAATGCCGAATAGAGGTGGCAACGCATAAAGTTCGCAAGATCGAATTTGCTGTCTGCCTTGCGGACGAAGAGCGGCCGCCCATGGTCCACGTTGGTGACGTGCTCATTGGAGACATAGTTATAAGAGAGCAACCCGCCGCAGTCTTTGTCGCCGTCGAGCGCTTTGAAATAGAGAGTATCGTAAAGTTTCCACTTGGGAAGATCCACGCCGATAAGCTCTGCGAATT
>CANRCY010000150.1 GCA_947629225.1 uncultured Clostridia bacterium
GAAAAGGTCATTGCGGCAGGGGGGCTCTGTATCATCGGCACCGAGCGCCACGAAGCGCGCCGTATCGACAACCAGCTCCGCGGACGTTCGGGTCGACAGGGCGACGTGGGCGCATCCGTCTTCTTCATCTCCCTCGAAGACGACCTGATGAAGCGGTTCGGCGGCGAGCGGATGAAGGGTATTTACGAGCGTTCGAAGATGCAGGACGACGAGTGTCTCGAAGCAAAGACCCTCTCCCGCCTCATCGAATATGCCCAAAAGCAAATCGAAGGCAAGCACTTCGGCGCACGCAAGACCGTCCTCCAATACGACGACGTGATGAACAAACAGCGTATGCTCATCTATGCGGAACGCATGAAAGTGCTCAAAGGGGAGGATGTGCATGAGCAAATCCTCAAATATATTCCCGACTACGCCGAAAGCACCATCCGCTCGGCGGTGAATGCGGAAGACGCGCCCGAAAAGTGGAACGAGGACGACCTCAACAAGGCGCTCGAACAAAAACTTCTGCCCGAGGGGACCAATTACGTCACCCGCGAAAAGCTCGAAAAATGGGACTATCCCAAGGCTCTCCAAAAAATTTCCGCCCGTACCGAAAAGGCATACGAGGAGAAGATCGCCCATCTCAAAGAAGAGACGGGCATCGACTTTTCCGATGTGGAGCGGCAAATCCTTCTGCGCAACGTCGACAGAAACTGGATCGACCATATCGACGCAATGGATCAGCTCCGCAAGGGCATCGGACTGCGCGCATACGGTCAGACCGACCCCGTGATCGCCTATAAGCAAGAGGGCTCGGCGATGTTCAACGAGATGATCGAGCGCATTCAGACGAATACGGTGGCAATGCTCCTCAAAGTGCGCGTGGAAGTGCGCCAGCAGCCCGCCCAGAGAGTGATGCCCACGATCTCGCCCGCACAGCCTCAGCCTCAGTCCGCCGAAACGCCCGCGCGTCCCGCTCCCGAGGCTCCGACGGCTGCGCCTGCACCTTCGCCTGCCGTTCCGAGTTCGCCCCAATCGCTCCGCGGCGTTGAGACACAGGGCATGCAAATCCCGAGCGCGGTGGACGTTTCTGCCTTGAAGACGAGCGGTTCGAGCAAGTTCAACCCCGCCTCCATGCCCAAGCAGAAGAAGATCGGACCCAACGATCCCTGCCCCTGCGGTTCGGGACTCAAATATAAGAAATGCCACGGGAAACCGTACTAAGGTTTCGCATGATTCTTTGCTTGCGTCACACCCCTTGGCTCCCCCTTGTCATGTCGACTAAGCGAAGCGCATGGAGACATCTCATCCTAATTGAATGTTTCTGAGATTTCTCCACGCGGTCGCTTCGCTCCCTTGGTCGAAATGACAATAGGACGAGAAAGAACATCGGGACAAAGCATCATTCATCAAAATCAAACAAAAATTATGTTCAAAGCAGACGATTACAGACTAAAACTCAAAGGGCTCGAAGAAATGCTTGCCGAAGCGAAGTATGCGCTCGACATCGATCATCGTGCCGAACAGCTCAAAAAACTGAAAGAAGAGCAGGAATTGCCCGAAGTCTGGCAAGACTTGGAGCGTTCCAAAAAGATCGCGCGCGAAATTTCTTCCATTGAGGGGAAAGTCGCCTCGTACAGCGCAGGCAGAAAAGCGCTCGACGACGCCTATGAGATCATCGACCTCATCGAGGAGACGGAGGAAGAAGACCTCGTTCCCGAACTCGACAATATGCTCGTCGTTGCCGAAAAGGACATCGAGGAGATGCGTATCCGCGCGCTGCTTCGCGGGAAGTACGACAACAGCAACGCGCTTCTCTCCCTCCACGCGGGCGCGGGCGGCACGGAGGCGTGCGATGCTCTACCGCATGTATTGCCGCTATGCCGAGCGTTGCGGCTTCAAAGTGACCGAGCTCGACCGTCTCCCCGGGGATACCGCGGGGCTCAAATCCGTCGACTTCAAGATAGAAGGGGAGAACGCATACGGCTACCTCAAAGCAGAGATCGGCGTGCACCGCCTCGTGCGGATTTCTCCCTTCGACGCAAACAAACGGCGGCAAACTTCCTTTGCTTCCCTCGAAGTCATGCCCGAGGTAGACGACGATTCGGAGATCGAGATCAAAGACGAGGACATCCGTATCGACGTGTACCGCTCTTCGGGCGCAGGCGGGCAGAAAGTCAATAAAACCGAGACGGCAATCCGCATTACCCATTTCCCCACGGGGATCGTCGTCACCTGCCAGAACGAGCGCAGTCAGCTCCAAAATAAGGAGATGGCGTTCAAATATCTGCGTTCCAAATTGTTGGAAAAGCAGATCGAGCAACGCATGGCAGAGGAAGCCGCCCTCAAAGGGGAGACCAAAAAAATCGAGTGGGGCTCCCAAATCCGCTCCTACGTCTTTTGCCCTTACACCCTCGTCAAAGATCACCGCACAGGATACGAAATGGGGGACGTTCAAGCGGTCATGGACGGAAATATTCAAGGATTTATCATCGATTACCTCAAAAAGTCGTGAGTTATGTCAGACATAGTACTATGCAAAAGCCCAAAAAAACCAATCATTCTCGGAATTGAGTCCTCCTGCGACGAGACGGCAGCCGCCGTAATCCGCGGGAGGAAACTTTTGTCCGACGAGATCATCTCGTCCGCTCCCGTGCAGGCGCTCTATGGCGGGGTCGTGCCCGAGATCGCTTCCCGCGCCCATACCGACGCGATCGACGAGGTCGTTGCGCGCGCCTTAAAGAGTGCGGGCGTCAAAAAAGAGGAGCTCGACGCCGTTGCCGTCACCTATGGGGCGGGGCTTCTGGGCGCACTTCTCGTGGGGCTTTCCTTTGCGAAGGCATTTTCGTACGGGCTCGGAATCCCGCTCATCGGGGTCAACCATATCCGCGGACATCTCGCGGCGGCATATCTCGAAGACGAGAGTTTGGAGCCGCCCTTTATAACGTTGCTTGCGAGCGGCGGGCATACCGCCATTCTCTATGCGAAATCGGAGACGGAGTTCGAAGTGCTCGGCTCCACCCTCGATGACGCGGCGGGGGAAGCGTTCGATAAAGTCGCGCGCGTTCTCTCTCTTCCCTATCCCGGCGGTCCGCAGGTGGAAGCTCTTGCGCGGGAGGGCTCGTGCTCCGTGCCTCTTCCCGTCATGCTCAAAGGGGAAGGGGACTATCACTTCTCGTACAGCGGACTGAAAACCGCCGTCATCAACTATGTGCACACCAAGGAGCAAAAGCACGAGGAATGGAGCCGCGCGGACGTTGCCTGTTCCTTCCAGCACGCCGCGCTCGATATTCTCGTGAAAAAGACTGCCGAAGCCGCGCACGAAAAGGGGGTCAAGACGGTCACGGCGGGCGGAGGCGTGATCGCAAACGGGTATCTTCGCGAAGAACTTGCGAAGATGTGCGCCCGCGAGGGGTTCAAGCTTGTTCTCCCCGCAAAGAGACACTGTACCGACAACGCGGCAATGATCGCCTCGGAGGGGCTTCTCCGTTACCGCGCGGGGCTGTTTTCGCCTCTTTCCCTCAATGCGGAGGCATATATCCCGCTCGGATGACCGAAAATTCATAAAACCCGCCCGAATGCAAACACTGCATTCGGGCGGGTTTTTGTATGAGACATCAGACGATTTATTTCAAACATGCGCCGCGGATCATCGCAACAAGTACGATCGCGGGAACAAAGGAATGCGCGGGCATCATCGGAAGATATGTGGAGACGGCCCTTTCGGACGACATGTTCGGCGAGAGCACCTACGAAAAGGCGGAGTGCAAGATGCT
>CANRCY010000151.1 GCA_947629225.1 uncultured Clostridia bacterium
AGATTTCTCCACGCGCCGCTAACGCGGCTTGGTCGAAATGACAATTGAAAGGGTTTCTGAGAGCTCTTGTAAAACCCTTCAGTCACCTGCGGTGACAGCTCCCCTGCAAGGGGCGCCAAGTTACCCCCACCTGACGCCTGCGGCGCCACCCGCCCCCGTAAACAGGGGCAGGTATTCCCCACCCCCTTGATCCCCCTCCAATGGAGGGGGTGGTGGTTCGCTCGCCCCCTCCGTGGGGGGGGCGCCAAGTGCCCCCGCGCGGAGCGGAGGGTCAGGCGATTTTGCCGATCGTCATGATCGGCGCGTCAAACAAGACAAGATTTTCGGTGGAAATTTCTCGTCTTTCAATTCTAGAAATATTCCACGCTTTCGTTATGTTTTGCAAAACGCTTTCCATCGCCGTATAGTCCCAAAAAGCGCCAGGGCCACCTGTCCTCCCGGTAATGAAAAAGTTTATTAACTCCATCTTTCCATCTCTTTCAAGTAAATAATAATTGTGCCAAGCTCGATGATATGTACTGTTTGGCATCAACATGAGATCACCCAAAGGTGTCCTAAAACCAAACAAAACTTTTGCCCCACTAAAATCTACTTTCGTTCCTTCATTATCAGTAAGATATTTATACCCCACTGTTGCAAGCCGTTCAAACCCGTTTTTTGTCAAAGTTTCAAACTCTTGCTTGTGCGCCGTTTCGTAATCTTCGTCAAGAGTGGTGTATTCGATTTCTCCTATCCGTCTTTCAACAATTTGCAAAGGGAATTTTTGTTCTTTGCTAATTAGAAAATCTAAAAAGTCTTGCCGTGTTGCTTCGTTTAGATGATTAGAATCTGCCCACTTATCCATATAAACCTTAGGAATAACGAAATTTTGAAGATATTTCCCAGAAGGTCCACTAAGATATGTCATAAGATGTAATTCGCTGTTCTTATACTCAACTGCAAATACATCAATCAAATCGCTATCAACATCGGTCATGCTTTTGTAATATCCTTTAGGCCACCATTGTTTAAGCGCGTCTGCAACCAGCTTAACATTCAAAGCATATTCGCCGTTTTCGTCGGTCGTGAAGATAAAATTGGAGGCGTCGGTATCGTCCACCGCGTCGGCGGGGAGAGATACGGCGGTCGTGCCGAGGTTGGTGAGCGTAAACTTCTTTTGCGCCGTTTCGACCGTAAGCGCGGTTTCGGTGACGGTCGCCTTTATCGTTTCGCCCGAGGCAGTTCCCGTAAGCAGGTTTTCCTCTGCCTCGAAGTCGCTCCAAACGACGTCGCTTAATGCCGCCGTCAAAGAGGAGAAAATTCCCGCCGCCGTCGTTTCGGAAAAGTCCTTATGCCATACGGAATCGCGGAGGGTGTAGGAATAATTTTGATCGTCCTCCGTGGCGTAGAACACCGACGCGCCGTTTTCGGTCACTTTGAGCTTTGCGCCCTCGAACTCGGCAACATACTCCGCGCCGATTTCCGTGTAGGTGAAATTTTTGTCGGCGTTGATCTTCTGCACGGCGGCGTTAAAAGCAGAAATCGCCTCTGCCTTTGTCTTTGCGGGCGTTTGTGTGGGATCGTCTTGGTCTTTATCGGGGTCGGGCGTGACAGAAGGCTCGCCTTTGTCCTTGTCCTTATCTTTGTCGGGGTCGGGCGTTGTCGTACCTGTTGAGGGCGTTTGCCCTTGGTTGCCGCTATTGCAACCTGCCGCGCCCATAGCGAATATCATCACCGCGCCCATGCCGAGCGCCAATAACCGTTTGTGTAATTCTTTCATTTTTCTGCCTCCGTGTTTTTTTTATTTAAGAATGCGGTAGAGATGTTTCGACTTCGGCTTGCGCCTCCGCTCAACATGACGTGTTTTGGGAATGCGGTAGAGATGTTTGCTTCGTCGCTGCGCTCCTCGTGCCGCGCTTCGACAAAATAGTACAGCGGGCGGGCAAAATGACAATAGGCTTTATAATGTCATCCCGAGCGTAGTCGAGGGATCTCTACCTTATTTTTAATGTTGTTGAGATTTCTCCACGCGCCGCTAACGCGGCTTGGTCGAAATGACAATTGAAAGGGTTTCTGAGAGCTCTTGTAAAACCCCTCAGTCACCTGCGGTGACAGCTCCCCTGCAAGGGGCGCCGAGCGATCACCACTTGAATCCCCCTACGAGGGGGGCGCCGAGTTACCCCCACCTGACGCCTGCGGCGCCACCCGCCCCACAAGTGGGGCAGGTCCACAATAAGGTGCCCCCTTCCCTACCCTCCCCCCAACAAGTTGGGGGGAGACGAGAATTGCGTTTACACCGCGATGGGGATTTTTATGTCGAAGGGGTGGAATTGGTAGTTTTCCAAAGAAAAACTGTCGCGGGTGAAGGAGTAAAAGTCCGAAATACTTTCGTCCATGAAAAATTGAGGCGCGGGAAGCGGTTCGCGGGTGATGAGCTCCTTGACAATGGGCACGTGCCGATCGTAGATGTGCGCGTCGGCAATGACGTGCACGAGCTCCCCCGCTTTCAGCCCGCTCGCCTGCGCAAACATTTTGAGGAGCACCGAATATTGCACGACGTTCCAATTGTTCGCGGCGAGCATGTCCTGCGAGCGTTGGTTGAGAATGCCGTTTAAGACGTTCCCCGAGACGTTGAAGGTCATGGAGTAGGCGCAGGGATAGAGGTGCATTTCGTGAAGGTCGGCAAAATTATATAAATTTGTCATGATCCTGCGCGAGGCGGGGTAATTCTTCAAGTCGAAGAGCACCCGATCGACTTGGTCGAACTCCCCCTCTTTGTACTGCGCCTTTTGGGCGAGCTGGTAGCCGTACGCCTTGCCGATAGAGCCGCTCTCGTCCGCCCAACTGTCCCAGATATGGGGCTTTAAGTCGCGGATGTTGTTGCTCTTTTGCTGCCAAATCCATAAAATTTCGTCGATACAGCTCTTGAACGCCGTGCGACGGACGGTGAGAATGGGAAACTCTTCCCGCAGATCGTAGCGGTTGACGATCCCGAACTTTTTCACCGTGTGGGCTGGCGCGCCGTCTTCCCAGCGGGGACGCACTTCGCGGTCGGTATCCCACACGCCCTGTTCCAAAATGTCCTTGCAATTTTGAATGAAAATTTCGTCGGCTCTGCTCATCGTTTTCTCCTCGGTATCTTCGCATTCCCCGCACAACGCGGGGAAAAAGTCACAACGCCGCTTGGATGCGGGCGCGCGTTTCCTCTTCGCCCAAGATCTGCTGAATGGTGCAAAGGTCGGGGGTGTTCGCCCTGCCCGTCGTGGCGATCCGCAAAATTTCGGCGACGTCTGCGACGCTTCCCTTGTAATTTTCGGGATTTGCCTTATAGTCCTTCATCTCGGCGGCAAAACCGTTCTCCGCCGCCGTCTCCTTTACCTTCGCAAACCACGTTTGCCCGTCGTCTGCGGGATCATATTTCTTCAAGAAAGAAGTGAGAACGGCAACGCGCGTTTCTCGGTCGCACCTGTACGCGTCCTCCTGCGGGGTGCGCTCGAAGAAGTATTTGAGGAAGTTCATCGCCTGCGAGGCGGTCGTGAAGTCCTTCCGCCGCTTTTTGCCGCCGATCCCCATGCAGAGGGTGAGCGTCTTTAACATCTTTTCGCGGTCGGAAAAATACCCCTTCTGCGCTTCCGTGCCGTACTCGTCCGCCCACGTTTTGAGAAAGTCGAACATCTCCTCGGCGGAGAGCGCGGAGAGCTCGTCTTTGGAAATATCGTTGA
>CANRCY010000152.1 GCA_947629225.1 uncultured Clostridia bacterium
AATGGCTTTATACATCAATTAGGCGGCTGTCCATGTTCGCTTTTTCGGACAGTAAGCCGTAGGAATGCGGCAAATTGGGTGCGCTTATGGAAAATTGTGATTTTCCAACGCGCCGTGATTTTGGAAACACCCCCTCAGTCACGCAAGAATGCGTGGCAGCTCCCCCTCTTCTTAGGGGGAGCCAAGGGGAAATGTGCATGTGCGTGGCGCTCTCTCTGAAAGGGGAAGCCAAGGGGGAGATATGCGCGGCACGCTCGCCTTCAAATGAGGGGTTAAGATTGGGAGCGAACCCTTTTTGCATTAAGCCGCAAGCGGCAAATTGGGTGCGCTTATGGAAAATTGTGATTTCCCAACGCGCCGTGATTTTGGAAACACCCCCTCAGTCTCGCTTCGCTCGACAGCTCCCCCTGAAAGGGGGAGCCAAGGGGTGAGCGAATGCGGCATGCTCTCCCTCAAATGGGAAACCAAGATTGGGAGCGATGCGGCAGTTGTGCCTCACAAAGGCGCAAGGCGAAAGTCAATCCCGCCTAACGCACATCATTTAGAATGTTTCGAATAACGATCTTTATCATCAAGGGTCGGGATTCGATCCAAGGAGATAGAAAAGTTCGGAGTGTCGATGCGCCGCCCTTGTTGGGAATACGATGAACTTTGATTTGCGGCGGCGCAGCTTGCGAATGCGACCGAGCACGCAAAAAAGCGTTGCGGGGTTCGGGACACAATCGCAAGTGTCCCGAGTTTTTGCTTCTTTTTAACATAAAAAGAAGAGTAAAAATAAACGATAAGCTCGCATGAAACTTTCATGCTTTTAGAAGAACAAACCCTTTTTGCATTGAGCCGCAAGCGGCAAATTGAGTGAAGCATTCTCATTATATATCTATATATATATCTATCATCAATTTTATCGAAAAAAATGACACCCCTTTCCCCCTCGCTTTGCTCGGGAACTTTCCCCTGATAGGGGACAGCAAGGAAGGGAAAAGCGCAGTCCACTTTTTCAGGGAAGAACGAGGGAGCGCTACGTTCCTCTTCGAGGAGACAGCGAGAGAGGGAGGAAGCGCAAAGCTCGCATTTTCCCTCAAAGGAGTAGTAGGTAATGGAAAAGCGTACAAGCTCACACTCAAATGCCAAAATAAAAAATCTATCAAGGAGAAAATGGTCATGAAAAAAATCATCGGTAACAAGTTCGCATTCTATCCCATGCCCGTGGTCGTCGTCGGGGCTATGGTCGACGGAAAACCCGACTTCACCCTCGCCGCGCATCTCGGCATCGTCTCGCATGAGATGGCGTTGATCAGCTTGAATCAATCCCATTACATCAACCGCGGTATCAAGGAAAATAAGACCCTTTCCGTCAATGTCGTCGATGAAAGCTGGCTCGATCAAGCCGCCCTTGCGGGAAGCGTCTCGGGACGCAATGCCGATAAATCCCGCCTCTTCGACTACAAGATCGGCGGGATCGGCGCGCCCTTGATCAATGACTCCAAACTCTCCATGGAATGCGCCGTCTCCGACGTCTATCTTGTCGGCTCGTTCGAAAATTTTGTCGTGCGCGTCATCGGCACATTCGCCGACGAGTCCATCCTCTCCGAGGACGGCGAACGCCCTGACTATTCCAAATTCAAACCCGTTCTCTTCGAAATGCCCGGTTATACCTTCCTCAAAACGGGAGATACCCTCGGCAAATGCAAATCTTACCTCAATCAAAAATAAATTATAAAAATCGGAGGAATCAAAAATGAAAAAAATCACACAGGATGCAGGAAGAAAAGCCCTCGGCAGCTTCGCCCCCGACTTCGCCCACTTCAATGACGATGTGCTCTTCGGCGAAAATTGGAATAACCCCGACCTCGATCACAAGACGCGCTGTATCATCACCGTCGTCGCACTCATGTCGTCGGGTATCACCGACTCGTCCCTCAAATATCATTTGGAAAATGCCAAAAAAGCGGGCGTGACAAGAAAAGAAATCGCTGCGATCGTCACGCACGTCGCCTTCTATGCGGGCTGGCCCAAGGCATGGGCTGTCTTTAACATGGCAAAGGACGTCTGGGCAGAAGAAAATGTGGATTCGGCAATGGCGGCGCACGAAAATTCGATGATCTTCCCCATCGGCGCGCCCAACGACGGCTTCAAGCAATATTTTAGCGGACGGAGCTTCCTCGCACCCGTTTCCAAAGAACAGGTCGGCATCTTCAACGTCACGTTCGAGCCCGCTTGCCGCAATAATTGGCACATCCACCATGCGAGCAAGGGCGGCGGACAAATTCTCATCTGCGTCGCAGGGCGCGGCTACTACCAAGAGTGGGGCAAAGAGGCGATCGAAATGAAGGCGGGCGACTGCATCAACATCCCCGCGGGGGTCAAACATTGGCACGGCGCGGCAAAAGACAGCTGGTTCTCGCACCTCGCGATCGAAGTCCCCGGTGAAAACGCTTCTAATGAATGGCTCGAACCCGTCGCCGAGGCAGAATACGACAAACTTCCGTGAGGTGCGTTATGGCATTTACGGTCAATCTCACCTACACGGGAACAAACGGCAGCGCGCGGAAGTTTGCGGAAGAGATGATACAAAGCGGGCTTGTAGATAAAATCCGCGCCGAGAAAGGCAATTTGCGCTATGAATATTTTTTGCCGATGGACGATCCCGAATCCGTTTTGCTCATCGACGCTTGGGAGAGCGAGGAAGCGCTTGATTTTCACCACAAGAGCCCAATGATGAAAGAGATCGCCGCCCTTCGCGAGAAATATCATCTTAAAATGAGCGTGCATAAATTTATGGAAATTTAACAAAGCAAAGGAGAAGAAGATGAAAAAAATTCACAAGATCTCACTGTTTGCGATGGTCGGGTGTCTGTCTGCTACGCTGGCGTTTCCGCTGTCGGCTTGCGGCGGCGAGCGCGAGGACAGGGGAAAACTCGGCAACGCCGACCCGTCCGACATCCTCGTCGCATACTTTTCCTGCACGGGAAATACCGAAAAGATCGCGGGCTTCATCGCGGACGTCACGGGCGGCACGCGCTATGAGATCACGCCCGAAGAGTCGTATTCTTCCCAAGATCTCGACTACGGAAACTCGGACAGCCGCACTTCCAAAGAGCAAAACGACGATTCTGCCCGCCCGAAGGTCCGCGGGAGCGTCGAAAACATGGAAAATTACGAGGTCGTCTACCTCGGCTATCCCATTTGGTGGGGGCAAGCGCCCAAGATTATCTACACGTTCCTTGAAAGTTACGACTTTTCGGGCAAGACGATTATCCCGTTCTGCACGTCGGGGAGCAGTTCGATCGGTTCAAGCGCGAGCAATTTGCACGGCAGCGCAAACGGGGCGACTTGGTTGAACGGAAAGCGGTTCTCGGGCTCGGCGCAAAAGAGCGAAGTGGAGAATTGGGTGAACGGTTTGAACGGCTAAACGCAAAAAAATACAAAAAGGAGAAAAAATTATGCGTAGAAAATGGATGTTGCTCATAACGGCGATCTTGCTCTCGCTGTGCCTCGTCTTTGCGGCGTGCGGCGGAAACCAAAGCGCCTCGCAGGGCGAACAGGGCAGTCAAGGCGGCGAGCAGAGCGATCAAGGCAGTTCATCACAAGGCGGGAAT
>CANRCY010000153.1 GCA_947629225.1 uncultured Clostridia bacterium
TATCTGCCTCAACCCGCTGTCCGCATCGTCGGGTCAGGACAACTGCATCCAAATGGATGACGACCTCATGGGAGAGCCGTTCGAGAGCGAGGACGAGGGAGACAACAGAACCATCAAGTTCGACGGTATCGGCTCGTTCCGCGACAGCGCAGTCTTGACCGATGATAAGGGCACGCACGAATACGACTACTACGTCGAACGCAACATGCTCGGGATGTTCATCTACCTTGTCGAAGGGTTTGACACCGAAGTCATGAAGGTCAGGGTCAATGTTGATGAGCACACCTTCTCTCAATCGAAGGGCAGCGTCGATGTGTACCAGCTCTTTGCAAGCAACGGCAGCTATAACTACCTCGGCGATGTTTGGCTCGCAACCTACGACGAAGAGTATACCGAGCTTAAAGAGACCGAAATCCCCGAAGGCGAAGAGGGCAAGAACCAAGTCAAGTACAAGGTTGAAGAGCATAAAGATATTCCCGAGGACGCAAAGCGTGCGGAAGTTTACATGCTCAACCGCAACGGAAATTACGACCTCGTCTATAAGGGATACACTTACGAGTCGAAACAAAAAATTCCCGCATTCAAGGCGATGAGCTGGATCGACGGGCGCAAGAATGCGTTCTACACCGACTTCCTCTATGGCACGAACACCGATTATTCGGTCGGTCCGATGTTCTATTACCTCCTGGACAGCTATCAACAGATCGACGGTAGTGGTAATGCCATTTCGGGCGCTATGAATATCTCCACGATATACAGCTTCTGGGAAAGAGAGGATGCAACTTGGGATGAAAACGCATATAACAAGCGTTACGAAGGCGGATTCCTTCTTTGGAATACGCAGTTCCAAGACACCACGGCATACGGCTCGGGCATGGAAGGCATCGGCAGCTTTTTTGTGCATGAAGACGGCACGATCATCGAAGGCAGCGTCGACATCTTCGACATGTTCCAAGTCGAAGCGACTCTCTTGGAAGTTGACAGCTATGCGGGCTTTACCTATCGCGATCCCGACGATCCCACGCAGCTCATTACGATCTACTTTGCGATCACGATGGACGCAGCGCAAGAAGTCGTGGGCGAGGACGGCAAGACCGAGTACGTAGGCTGGGGCGCGATCTTCCATGTTGTTGAAAATCGTCCCATGTTCTTGCAGGATTTCAAATATGAAATGGCGGGCGGGCCTTTCTCGCAGGGCTATGACGGCTTGATCATCGCCGACGACGGCGAGACCGCATACTACTACGACTCCATTGAAAAGTTCCAAGCAAACGGCACGCCTGACAAGGGCAAGGTCGAATATATCAGCGAGATGAACGGCTATCCCGTTTACAACTTCAAGGGCGACGACAATGCCACGGAATTTGAGTTCTCGGTCGAGTGCTTCAACCCGGGTGAAGGTCCGAGAAGAGAGCAGTACTACTTCCACGTCTACAATCCCGACTTTGACAAGACATACAGCGTAGAGGGCGGCGGTACGCTCGTACTTGACGGCTTCGGCACTTATTCGCTGTACACCGACAAGTACGGCGTTCAGCACGAGGGCGGCTTCATCTTCGAGGATGACGAGCACCAGCGTCTTGCGACCTATCATCCGACGAGCGCAACGGGCATTTCCCTTGACCTTGTCTTTGAGATCACGGGTGAGAACACCGTGAGAGGGCAGAAAGAGGAAGAGAAGCAGGCGTATTTCGTGCTCTTCAATTCCGCGGGCGTATTCCCCGACGGGTATGCGCAGGGCGCGATCCTCTTCGACGCAGATGAGGGTACGGTCAAGATCACGCAGATCGGCGAATATATTTATTGGATGCAGGGCAGACTCGAATACGAGGACTATAAGGTCTATGCGGTCGGCAGGTATGTCGTCGTGGACGAAGAGGACAGACTTTACGACCTCACGCTCAGCACCTTCGAGTGGGCGACCCAGAATCCCACGGGGCAGAACATCAGATGGCGCGTTCGTATCGCGGACGGCGGCTACTGCTATGTGATGGATCAAGAGAACGTCTACGGCTCGTATGTGGATGACGACAACAACGTCTACTACCTTGACGGTTGGGGCGAAGGCTGCTATATCGACGCAGAGGGCAACCGTTTTGACGGCGTGCATCAGCTCATGGGCAGCCAGAAGAACGGACGGTACTACTACGGCGCGTTCGGCGGCGTGGAAGGCGATCCCGAACTCCTGTATGCAAACCGCTTCGATACCGAAACTCATACCTTCGAGATCACGAACCGTCCCGACGGCGGTTGGGTCACCTATTATGCAGAGGACTTCGGCGCGGTCGAGTTCTGCCAGGTCTTTGCGATCGACAACTCCATGATCGGCTATTGGTTCCTCGATGATGAGGGCGAACTCTTGATCTATGAGTTTGACTGGGAGATCGGCTTTGTCAAGGTTTCGGACAACCGCTATGTTGCACCGAATTTCGATGACCCCAACGATACGTTCATTAGCCCCGACGAGGAGAGAGTTTACTATCGTTACAACCCCGAAGAGAACTTCGTGTTCAAGGGCTCGGTTGTAATTGATGTGTTCAAGGATCGGAAAGATTTGAAGAGCGGCGCGAAAGATACCGAAATCAAGGACTTGACCTTGGAGTTCAAGCCCGACGGAACGGCGCTTTTGAATGCGCCTGCGAAGTTGCATTTCAAGGATTTCGATTCGGATGAAGAGGAGATCCTCGAATACACGGTCATCTTGTCGCATGCGTCGACCTATCAGAGCGCGGCAGGGTATCTTGTGGTGGACGCATGGTACAACGATGTGCCGTTCCATCTTGACCTTCACTATGATCACGATGAGCCCGATAAGGCAACCTTCGTGCTTCATGCGGGTGGCGGCGACATTTTGTGGAGCGACTACCTTGCGACCGAACTTCCCGACTATGTGTTCTACAACTACGGCAGAATCACGAGCGGCTCGACGGTCTCCATCGGTCCGAAGTCCTGGAAGTTCAGCGAATGGATCGATAAGAAAGAGGGCGACAAGTACGAGGTCGATAACAATATGTTGATCTCGGGTGTCATCTACACGCCCGACGGAGAAGGCAACTTGTTGACGTTCAGCGCGTTCTATGAGGACATCTTCGGCAACGAGTATAAGGATGACAGCAAGGTCGCGAAGGTCGATGAGGACTATGTTATCTCGCACGATGCGACGATGGCGGCGCTTCGCGGCGGCTCGGTCAGCGATTGGCCCGTCTACGAATTGCTCGTCGAGGGCGGAGACGGACTCACCTATTCGGTCTGGCTCGAAAAACTTTCCGACAGCTACGGCAATTGGAGCACGATCATCTATGCGGTCAGCATCTATCAAGAGTACGACCCGACTGTGAAGAAGGACGAGACGACGGATAGCGGCGCTACGACAGTTGCCGAGGAAGGCGAGGACGGGGAGCATTATATCTACCGCGCATGGCTGTACTGCGGCGCGTACTATGCAAACTTTGTCCAGCGTTCGCTCTACACCCTCGATGTGGAGAAGGTCACTGAGAACGAGGATGGCACGGAGACGCGCGAAAGCATTTTGCAGGGCTATGACGGCGCGAGATGGTATGACAATGTTGTCATCATGTACCACGCGAACTTGGATACGG
>CANRCY010000154.1 GCA_947629225.1 uncultured Clostridia bacterium
GTTTGAGAGGTCGCAAAGGGAGCCATTGCCGCCAGCGTCAGCGTTTGGTCGGCAAAATCGCGCATATCGAGGTCGAATCCCGTAAAACTTTTCACGTCCGTGCCGTCTGCTGTCAGCCCTTCGGGAGCGTCCGTCACCTTCACGCCCTTCTCTTGTAAAACGCCGAGGAACTTCTCATCCGCCTGTCCGCACCCGAAGTGCACGCCGCGCACGCGCACGTTCGCCCCGCAAAGAAGGGAGAGCGCATAAAAGTAGCATGCGCCCGAAATGTCGGGAGCCACAGAATACTCCGCCGTCGTTGTTTGGATGGGGGAAACCGCGATCTCGTCCCCATGGCGGACGGTCTTGCCGCCGAACGCTTCGATCGCGCCGAGCGTGGTTTGAATGTAACTGCCCTGCGTGCGGCTCCCCCTCAGGGCGAGGGTAAAGGGCGTTTTCCCGAGCGCGGTGGCGAGCAAAATCCCGCTTGCATACTGCGTGCTCACGTCGGTGTCCACGCACAGCCGCTCTTTTCCGATCCCCTTGCTCTCCATGCGGAAGGGGAAGCGCTCCTCTTGTCCGTAGTAATAGAATTCCGCGCCCGCCTTTTCGAGAACGCCGAGGAGCTCCATGGGGCGTCTCCTCATCTGTTCGGAGGCGGTCATCTCGTACTCTCCGCCGAGGAAGGCGAGGATCGCGGTCAAAAAGCGCGCGGCAGTCCCCGCACTGCCCACGTCGAGCGCGGCTTTTCTGCGAAAATCGGTGCGCCCGTGCACCAACAGCCCGTCTCCGCGCCGTTCCGCCGCAATGCCGAGCGAAGAAAGCGCGCCGAGAAGGTCGCAGGTGTCCTGCCCGAAATCGCCCGCGCCGCCGAGAAAGGTATCGCCCTCGGTGAAGGCGGCGAGCAGCAGCGCGCGGTTCAAAATGCTCTTGGACGCGGGTACGGAGACGCAGATGTCCTTTCGCGAAAGAGGTTTTGCCTCATAAAATATCATGGGAACAGTATAGCAGAAGGAATGAAAAAGGTCAAATGGTTGGTTGAAAAATTCCGCAGAAGGTGGTATAATGGCGGTATGCAAGCGAACATCGTGCGAAGCAGACGGAAAACGCTCTCCCTTACGGTCACGCGGGAGGGGGAGATCGTCGTGCGCGCGCCCCTCGGCGTGAGCCGCGGATACATCTCGCAATTTTTGGAGCGGCATACCGCTTGGGTGGAAAAGCGCTTGAAGGCAGTCGCCTCCAAACCCGTGCTCGACCTTTCGGACGGCGCGACGCTCACGCTCTTCGGCTCGCCTTACCGTATCGCGAGCGGCAGGGCGCGCATCGCGGACGGGGAACTGTATCTTCCCGCCGAGGAGAGGGAACGCGCGCTCGCCTCGCTCTTGAAAAAATTCTCCCTCGGGGTCATGGAGCGCGTCACCCGCCGCGTCGCGGAAAAGTACGGCTTTTGCTACCGCTCGGTGCGCATCTCCTCGGCGCGCGGGAGGTGGGGGTCCTGCAACCGCGAGGGGGTCATCGCCTATACCTTCCGCGTGGCGTTTTTGCCGCCCGAGCAATGCGAATACGTCGCCGTGCACGAGCTCGCGCACACCGTCGTCTTCAACCACAGCGCGGAATTCTGGGAGATCGTTGCCGACATTTTGCCCGATTGGAAGACGCTCAGAAGGGAATTAAAGCAAAATCCCGTCATCGAATTCTTATAATTCGGGGTTTTGCATAGTATTATGCGTGACATAATATGCCAAAAATTGTCCATTTTGGCAGAAAAACGCCCGCCGCGGAATTTTTCGGAAAAACCCTTTACTTTTTTTTTCGGTTGCGCTATACTTGGATTGCATCGTTTTTTACGGTTTCACTTTTTGAAAAGCTTTCATGGCTTTGAACATTTCTCGGAGGTAAAATGAAAATTCAATATCTGGGGCATTCCTCGTTCCTTTTGACGTTTGGGGACGGCGTCCGCATTGTCACCGATCCGTTCGGGGACGTCGGCATTCCCATGCCTCACGTCCGCGCGGACGCCGTAACCGTGAGCCACAGCCACTACGACCACTGCAACATCGGGGCAGTCAAAGCTTCCGCCGTGCTCTCGCGGGAGGGGGAATATTCGGTCGGCGGCGTGCATATCCGTGCGATAAGCCGCTTTCACGACGACGCGAACGGGCGCAAACGGGGGAAAACGCTCGTCTTTCGGTTCGAATCGGAGGGGCTTTCCGTCTTGCACCTCGGGGACATCGGCGAGCCCTACACTCCCGCGCTCGGCGAATTGCTCGGAAGGGCGGACGTGCTCCTTCTGCCCGTCGGCGGGAATTACACGATCGGAGCGGGCGAGGCGAAGAAGTACGTCGAAGGGCTTGCTCCCGCCTATGTTGTTCCCATGCACTATCACGTCGATGGGCTGACCGTCGACATTTCGGGCGTTGAGCCCTTCCTCTCCCTGTTCGGGGAGACGGAGACCGCCGCCGCGCTCGAACCCGTCCGCAGCCAAACGGGCGGCACAAAAATCGTTTGTTTGGAGAGGGTAAACCATGTTTGATCAAAATACCGAAAAAGAATTCCGTGATTTTCTCGAAAATCTGCCGTTGCCCGTCCTTCGCATCCTTGCGCGGATGCAGGGCGTTCCCACCGACCGCTCGGGCAACAAAACCGAATTGCTCGCGGGGCTTCTCGACATATTGATGGGCAGGACCATGCCCGTGCCCCGTTCGGGGCGGGGCGCGCCCGTCAAGCAGAACTATATCGACCCGAGCATTTTACAGCGGCTGAGCGAAATCCGCAGAAAGGCGGAGGCGGGGGAAGAGGGGAAACCCAATCTCCTTGAAGTTTCGAGCGGCGCGCCTGCTGAAAAACAGTTTTACGAACAGCCCGTCTGCACGGGGATCCTCGAGATCATGCAGAACGGCTACGGCTTCCTCAGAGCCAAAAACTGCCAGCCGACCAACGGCGGCGACGTGTTCATCGCCGCGCCCCTCATCCATGCCCTCAAATTGCGGGAGGGAGATTTCGTCTCCTGCATTCCCAAGCCCCGCCTCAAAAACGACTCGGCGGCGATCGGCGAGCTGTTGAGTGTGAACGGTCGTCCCGTCGGGGCGTATGAGGAGCGGCGCTTCTTCGATTCCCTCACCGCGTGCTATCCCGACGCGAGGATCGACCTTTCGGCGGGCAGCGACAATCCTTCCCTTCGCCTGCTCGACCTGTTCGCGCCCATCGGCAAAGGACAGCGCGCCCTGATCATCGCTCCCCCCAAGGCGGGCAAAACGACCCTCTTAAAGGACATCGCCCGCTCTATCTCCGAGGGGCATAAAGACGTCTCTCTCATCGTCTTGCTCATCGACGAGCGTCCCGAAGAGGTGACCGATTTCCGCGCGAGCGTGCAGGGAGCCGAAGTCATCTATTCCACCTTCGACGAAGGCGCCGACCACCATATCCGCGCCGCCGAGCTCACAGTCGCCCATGCAAAACGGCTTGCGGAGCTTGGGAAAGACGTTGTCATCCTGCTCGATTCCCTCACCAAACTGACCCGTGCCTACAACTACATTGCGGAGAGCACGGGCAAGACGCTCTCGGGCGGACTCGATGCGGGTGCGCTTGCCGAGCCCAAG
>CANRCY010000155.1 GCA_947629225.1 uncultured Clostridia bacterium
CATCATCGACGGCGCAGGCGACAAGGAAGCCATCAAGGCGCGCGTTGCCTCCATCAAGGCGCAGATCGAAGTCACCACGTCCGATTATGACAGAGAGAAGTTGCAGGAACGCCTTGCCAAGCTCGCGGGCGGCGTTGCGGTCATCAACGTCGGCGCGGCGACCGAAGTCGAGATGAAGGAGAAGAAGCTCCGCATCGACGACGCGCTCGCGGCAACGAGAGCGGCAGTCGAGGAAGGCTATGTTCCGGGCGGCGGCTCTGCCCTTCTGAGCTGTGTTCCCGTGCTCGAAAAACTCGTCGAGACCCTTTCGGGCGACGAAAAGACGGGCGCGCAGATCATTTTGAAGGCATGCGAAGAGCCCGTGCGGCAGATCGCCAAGAACGCGGGGGTAGACGGCTCGGTCGTCGTAGACAAAATTTTGACGAACGGGAAGCCCAGCTACGGCTTCGACGCGTTGAAGAACGAATACACCGACATGGTGAAGAGCGGCATCATCGACCCGACGAAGGTCACCCGCTCGGTGCTTCAAAACGCCGCGTCGGTCGCTTCCACCCTTCTGACGACGGAATCGATCGTGACGGACATTCCCACTCCTCTCCCGCCGGCGGCATGGACGGAATGTACTAAAAAAGTTCATGAGTTGCAAAAATAAAAGGGCTTGAAAAAGCCCTTTTATTTTTTAGAACGCAAAAGACTTGGCGCCCCTTGCAGGGGAGCTGTCACGAGCTTGCGAGTGACTGAGGGGTTTCGGAGAACCCTTTTCCCCGCTTCGCGGGTACTTTCCCTAAAAGGGACAGCAAGAAGACACTACGCCAATCCTCGTCAAAACAAAAACGAAAAGTCTTTCTCGCCCGTGATTTGGTAAATGACCGTATTTTTATCGCCCTCAATGAGGAATTTGTCTGCGGACAGAATGAGAAGATCGACCCCGCCCGCGCTCTTCAAAACATAGCGGGGCGCGTTTTCAAGCAACCCGTCGTAAACCCGAAATTCGAATTCGCCCAATTCGGGCGCGGCAAATTCAAAGAGCTTGCCGTCAAAGCGATAATATCGCTCGCCGATCAAGACGGTATTGTTGGAAAAAGTCACGGAATAGGTCTCTTCCGCAGTCATAAAGTCGTACCGCACATACCCGCCCCCGTCTATCTGCCCCTCGCTTTGCGAAATGGCATGAAGCGACGACGAGAACAGCCGATAGGCGTTTGCAAGATCCTTTTGGTCGGTGGAATAGGCAATGTTTTTCAAATTGACGTACGGCGCAACGCCGATGAAGGCTTGCTCATAGCGGACCTTAACAATGTCCCCCTCCTCGAGCCCTTCCATCCACGGATAGAGCTTTTCAAGCGTCACCTGCTGCGGGAAGTAGAGATCGGGAACAGCGGCGTCGAACGTCGTGTCGGAGACGATCAGCCTGTCGTACTGCAAAAGACCCGCCGCAGAATCGGGCAGGAAGTCGGGCAGAAACTTCACCGTGAACACGGAACCGTCCGCAACGTCGAATTGGAAGAGACATGCGCCGTAGCCGATGTCCCTCTGCGGCTTTCCGATTTTTTCGATGACCTCATTCAACATCATTCCGACGGTAATTTCTTGGCACTGCGCGCGGGTAGGCAGAACTTCTTTCTGCACGTCGAACCAGGTATAGGGGTCGGTCTTGTCGACCCCCTCTGCCGTCAGATCGGCATTCAGGTTGACATCAAGATCATCTTCCTTTTTCTCTTCCCCCGCGCATCCCGCAAAGGACAGAACGAGCGAACCGCCGAGCAAAACCGCAAAGATCGCGGCGATCGTCTTTTTCATCATATGCCTCCAAACGCAACGATTTTTGAATATTTTGTGTACTACGTCACGCATAGTACGCAAAATATAGTATTCCCACCCCATGCAAAAACAATCTGCACGGGGCGGAGATAAAATCGAATTTTTACTTTTTCATGAGCGGCGCGCCGCTGCTCCATGCCTGCCCCACCTTTTCGCCGATGGCATAGTAGCCGCTCTGCATCTGGTCGAACACGAACGCGTTGAGCTTTTTGGGGTCTACCTTGCCCTTCTCGTTGAGCACCTTTTCGTCGGCGAGCACATTCACGATCTCGCCGATCACGCGGTAGCCCGACTTCTCCTCCCCCATCTGCACGACTTTGCATTCGAGCGTGAGCGGGAATTCCTCGATGACGGGCGCGTCGACGCGCCTGCTCTTCACGGCGGTGAGCCCCGTCCGTTCGAACTTATCCTCCATCTTGTTGCCCGTGGCGATCCCGAAGAAGTCCGCCTCGGCGATGTGGGGAATGTCGGCGATCGAAAGGGTGAACGCTCCCCTCTTTTTGAGGTTTTCGGTCGTCTTGTGGTCCTCGCTGATGTTGAGCGCCACCATGTTCTCGGAGCAAATCCCGCCCCAAGCCATGTTCATGACGTCCACTTTCCCGTTCTCGCCGTAGGTCGCAATGAGGAGCACGGGCATGGGGAATACATACGGTTTTACGCCTAAATCTTTTAACATATTTTCCTCCCGAAATTTTTGTGAACGCCGCCGAGCTCTTTCCGCGGCGTTTCCGCATATTTTTGAAAGAGAACGGACGCTTGCCCGTTCTCTTCTGCATTGAGTTATTGATCTTTTTTACGGATGAGACGCTTCACGAAGTCGGGAAGCTGTTGTCCGCGCGGGCTCCTCTCCTCGGGCTCCGATTCGGTCTGTTGATATTTGGGAGCGGGCTGAGGCGCGGGTTGAGGCGCGGGCTGCTGTTGATAGCCGTCCTGCGGATAGGGCTCGTAACCGTAAGGCTGCTGGGGAGCCGCGGGTTGCGCATAGCCCTGTTGAGGCGCGGGCTGAGGCGCGGGCTGCTGATAGCCGCCCTGACGGGGATCCTGCGGCTGTTGAGGCGCATATCCGCCGTAAGGATTATATGTTCCGCGGGGCGGGACGGACGGCTGCTGGGGAGCTGCGGGAGCCTGCCGCGAGAAATCCGTTTGGGGACGTCCCGTCTGCGGCTGCTGAGGCGCGGGCTGCTGGCGCGGAGGCTCCATCGGAGAGCGCGGCATCTGCGGCTGCGGGGGCTGTTGGGGACGCTGATAGGTCTGCGTGCGCGTATCGGGATGAGCGTTTGCCGCGGGGAAGCCCGTTGCGATCACGGTGACTTCCACCTCGTCGCTGATGTTCTCGTCGATACATGCGCCGAAGATGATGTTTGCGGTGTAGTCCACCACGCTGTGGATGAGGGAAGCGGCGAGTTTGACTTCGTCGAAGGTGAGGTCGTTCCCGCCGACGACGTTGAGGATGACGCCCGTCGCGCCCTCGATCGTCGTTTCGAGGAGAGGGCAGTTGACCGCAAGGCGCACCGCCTCCACGATCCTGTTCTCGCCCTTCGCAACGCCCACGCCCATGTGCGCGAGCCCTCTGTCTTTCAGGATCGTCTTAACGTCGGCAAAGTCGAGGTTGATGAGCGCGGGGGTCACGATGAGGTCGGCAATGCCGCGGATCCCCTGCTTCAAGACTTCGTCCGCCACGCGGAGCGCTTCGCTCATGGGAGCGTTCTTGGGGACGACGTCGC
>CANRCY010000156.1 GCA_947629225.1 uncultured Clostridia bacterium
CGGGGATCGGCAGGAACTGCATGAGCGCATCCGCGTCCTCTCGCAAGAGGCGGCGAGGATGGTCAAGCAGGAGGGCAAGGAAAACGATCTGCTCAAACGCATTGAAAAGGACGAGTTGTTTGCGGCGGTGCACGGGAAATTGAAGGGCATTCTCGATACCAAAAAATTCATCGGCAGAGCTCCCGAGCAGACGACAGAGTTCATTCGCCGCGAGATCGACCCCATTTTGAAAAAACACAAGGATTTGCTCGGCGAGACGGGCGAAGTCCACGTTTGAGGAGGAGGTATGCGCGTTTTTGTAACGGGCGGGGCGGGATTTATCGGCTCGCACACCGTCTTGGAACTGTTGAATTGCGGGCATGAGGTCGTCTGTGCGGACAACCTTGTCAATTCGAGCGCGGAATCATTGCGCCGCGTTCAAGAGATCGCGAAAAAACCGCTGACCTTCTATGAGTGCGACGTGCGCGACAAAGCCGCGATGGAGAGGATCTTCTCGGCACATAAGTTCGATTGGGTCATCCATTTTGCGGGGCTCAAAGCGGTCGGCGAGAGCGTGCAAAAACCGCTGGAATACTATCAAAATAATTTGGATTGCACCCTCGTTTTGCTCGAAACGATGAGAAAATTCGAGGTAAAACGGCTGGTTTTCTCGTCGTCGGCGACGGTCTACGGAGTTCCAACGCGGCTTCCGCTTGACGAGACGTGCGACGTTTCGACGACCAACCCGTATGGGACGACCAAGCTCATGCAGGAGCAAATTTTGCGGGACGTAGCGCAGGCGGACGGGGAGATGACGGTCGTATTGCTGCGGTATTTCAATCCCGTGGGAGCGCACCCAAGCGGGAAGATCGGCGAAGACCCGCGGGGGATTCCCAATAACTTGATGCCGTACATTGCGCAAGTTGCGGCGGGCAAGCGGGAGAAGGTCTCGGTGTTCGGCAACGATTACGAAACAAAGGACGGGACGGGCGTGCGCGATTATATCCACGTCGTTGATCTTGCGAAAGGGCACATTGCCGCGATGAACATCCAAAAGAGCGGCGTATATACCTATAATTTGGGAACGGGAAAGGGGAGCAGTGTCCTTGAAGTGATCGACGCATTCTCCCGCGCCTCGGGGAAAAATATTCCCTATGTCTTTGCGCCGCGCCGCGCGGGCGACGTGCCCGCCTGCTATGCTTCCTCAAAGAAAGCGCAAGAGGAACTCGGCTTTACGACGCAGTATGATCTATTCGATATGTGCCGCGATGCATGGAATTGGCAGCGTCAAAACCCCGACGGATACGACACAAAACACAATATATAGTACTATGTCTGACATAGTATATACAATATAATGCTATCTTACAAGGAAACACCCCGCGAACTTCGCGGGGTAATTTTTTGCAGCTAATAATTTAGCATCTTTTCCGCATTTGGAAAATCGTTTGCTGCCGCCTCATAATCATAAGGTCATAGAGGTTGCTTCTCCATATCTTGAACAAGGCAGTATCTCCATGTGCAAATATATCTTCTGCCGCCGAACTCCGCGTAGTCCGACATATATTGCTCGCGGCAGACCTCTTCTAATTTTCCATTGGGTAAGAGGCGATATACCGCCTTATTGGTGATCACAAACGATTCTTTTTCATTTTTCCGTGTTCGGATCAAATACTCCCGCCCGCGAAACGTTTTGCGAAACTGAGAAATGATCGGCGCTCCTTCGGTAATATCAGACAATTCTAAACTTCTCTCGTCCGACGTGAGAATTTTTTCTTTCAAAACGAGATCGTCACCCTCTTTTTTGAATCGCCCATAGCAACAATCGTAATAAGTCGGCAAGCCGTCTGTCGATGCGTCCCAAGAATAACAGTTGCGAATCATATAATAGCCGTCCTTTGCGTGCCTCACGAAGCAATAGCGCGTATATGGCGCTTTCCCGCCTTGCTTTTCACGGCCGCGCCTTGACTGCGGGAGAGGGGTCGCGGAATATTGCAGCTTGTCGGGATAGATTTCCGCAAGACCGTACCCCACACCGCCGTCGTCCCGACCGCAGGTATAGATCCCGTAAACAGTATTTTCCTCTTCGTCGAAGTAGAAGTCCTCATCGGTATTGTGACAGCCCCTTATCTTCAACTTACCGAGAAAGGCGAGGCTGCCTGCCGTGTAAAAGGCAAATCTGCCGTCGGTCGACTGAACCAAAACGATGTTGTTCTTGTGCGAAACATATACAAAAGTAGGGTAGCTTATATCGTTGAGTCTTGCGATCTTTTCGTTTGTTCTCAAATCGTACACCCACACCGAACCGCCAATGATAAAAAAGCGCGAGGAGGGTTCGTCTATCACGATCTCATATGCCCTGCCGCTTATGATATGATTCATTTCCAACCTCTACTGTATTGCCGATAAAAATGCAAATATTTTTCAATATTTCCGCTAAATTCCTGTTTTTCGCTTCTTTTCAAAAATAATCTTCCCGCAAAATGCCGCGAACGACTATGTCCACGCGCTCGCCTGTGGAGGGTAGCCGCATGAATTTCCTGCGTGTTCCCTCATAAATCAGCCCGCATTTCTCCATGACGCGCGAAGAGCCGACGTTCTCCGACGCATGACAACCGTTCAAGCGGTAAAATCCGATTTCCTCAAAAAGATAGCGCAGGACTTCGCGCAAAGCCTCGGTCATATACCCGTTTCCCCACCAAGCCTTGCCCAAACAGTAGCCGATCTCGCCGCGTTCGTTCCAATCATCGACCTGCAAAATATTCAGATCCCCGATGAGGACTTCTTTATCTTTCAAGACGATCGCCCAATGATAGCAGTTGGTCGCTCTGCCTTCTTCTTCCCAAGTTTTGAGCAACGCGCGCGTGACGGCGACCTCTTTATGGGGCGTCCAGGTGAGATATTTCGTGACGTTTGGATCGTTCATCCAATGCGCGAACGCCGCTTCGGCGTCGCTCTCCTTCCACGGACGAAGAAGCAGCCGCTCGGTTTCAAGATTTTTCGTTCCTTTGTGTTGCATAAAATTTCTCCGAAAAAATTGCCGTTCCTCCCTTTGATGATACCATAAATCAGTCGTTTTGTCAATGCCCGTGGGGCTTGTCGGCAAGGTTCTAAAAAATAAGGAGACACCCCTCAGCCGCTTCGCGTTGCGTCGCGTCAGCTCCCCCTCAAAGGGGGAGCCAAGGTGGGGCGGGGGCTCGGCTCGGCGCAAGAAAATGCAATGCTTCACCCCTCGAAGGGGAAGCTAAGATAGGGGATAGGCTTTTCGTCTCTATCCTTGCTGTCCCCGTTGAGGGGAAAGTGGCGCGCTGTTCTTGCGCGCCGAAAGGGGTGTGGTGTATCATAGAAAAGCAAAAAGAGGCGACGTTGTTTTCCCCAAACAAGGCAGTGGGGCTCGGATACTCGATGCGCCGCCCTCGTCTGGTTACGATGAGTTTCATTTCGCGGCGGCGCAGGAAGTGAAGGCGCAAGGGCTGGGAAAAAAGCGCTGCGGGGTTCGGGACACATCGCAGGTGGAGCGGCGCAACTTCTGTTCGACAGCCCAGTGGGCTGCGAAC
>CANRCY010000157.1 GCA_947629225.1 uncultured Clostridia bacterium
AATACAGAGCTTCCCCCCGCGCTTCGTATTTGTTAAACACCCTTCTGAATGGCGGCTACAAGAGCCGAAAGTTGTGCTTTAAGGTCAAACCCCGATTGAAGCATAGCGGAACCGAAAGAGCCAACGGGCGTCCACCATGTCGTGGGAACCCCTTTCATGGTGTGCGCGTTTTTCAACGTCCCTTGAATTGCTTTCACACACACGTCGTCTTTCACGGCATCGCTCGTCATTGCCTGCTTATTGGTGGGATTGTATCCACGTGCCTGAAAATGCTTGATCTGGTTTTCGTAGTTCGTAAAGAACTGTGCGAAAAGATGCGCATCCGCCTTGTTATTGGAATAGTGGCACACGCCGAAGAGCTTATAGCCCGCGAAGGGTTTCATGGGAGTCGGCTCTCCGTTCAAATTGAAAGTAGGCAGAGGTGCCGCGGCAAAATTTTCGCCAAGTTCTCTTTGAATGGCCGTCTTATTCCAAATCCCCGAGACGCCCGCGATAACGGATCCGTCATGGAAGCCCGCTACGATCTTGGAGTCGTTGGACTCGCCGTAGAATTTTTCGTTTTTTGCGAGATTTGCCATGAGTTGCCCGACGGCATTTCCCGTTTCACCACCGATATCCGTCGTGACTTTCGTCTCGCCGAATGCCTCGTCACGCTCTACCTCATAATCAAGCCCTGCACCGAAGAAGAAGGAAGAGGAATAGAAGGCGTCGCCGAGCGGGAAAGCAAACCTCTCCGTCTTACTGCATTTCGCGAGAATGCCCTCGAGCGTTGCGAGATCGGACTCTTGGAACTTGGATTTGTTGTAAAAGAGGAAGGTCGTATTGTCGGTAATGGGATAGGCATATGTTATTTCCTCGCCGCCCACCAAAGCCGTTGCCGCATCGACGGACTCGGGCGTATTGTCGGCTTTGAGCGTTGTAAGCCGCTCTCCGAGAATGGGATTGAGCGCGCCGCCGTTGATAAGCGGATAGAGCTGGTCCGAAGCGAACGCAAAACAGTCGGGCGCGTTGGTAACGTCGTTCAAAAGCGCACTGCTCGCATCGGACTCGGCTTGTTCGCCGAATTGGAACGTGTACTGTTTCTCGGGGTGAGCGGTTTTGAAAGCCTGCGCGACCTCTCTCCCGAACTCTTGGTCCTCTTTGGGAAGCCAGACGACAAGGGTCACTTTATCGCCCGTTGTGGTTGTAGGGGTGTCGGAATCGCCGCACGCCGCGCAGGTAGCAAGTGCCATGACAGCGCAGAGGCCGAGCGGCAAAAGTTTTACAAAATTTTTCTTGTTCATGTTTCATCTCCATTTTTAAGTTTTCCCGCCATACCCCCCTCCCTGAACGGGAGGAGAGTTGGGAAGGTGAACTATCACTCGCAATATTTACGCGAATAATAGGTAGGTGTGGTCGAAATCAGATCCAAAAGTTGCTGTGCGGCAGTTTCGGCGGTGGGCTGAACTCTTGTCACGGTGATCGCATTTGTGAAGTGATCCCAGGTGACGGTATATGTCCCCGCTTCGGTGATCTTGGTTTCACTGCCTTCTTTTCCGTCGGGGACCCAAGTACCCTGCGAACTCGTCAGATACAGATATACCTTGAACATGTCGCCCGCATCAAAGTCCAACGTCACACTCCACGTATAACCGCAAGCATCTCTTGTCATTCTGTTCATCTTAGCCGTGGATTTCGTGGACCACAGCGTGTCGTGTCCGTTCGCCTTGTAATTGCCGATAAGGTAGATGCCTCTATCCGGCGCGCCGTAATCGGGTTCCGTTTCGGGGGCTTGTGTTGCCTCAACATTCACCGCCTGTACGTCTTGGTTCCAAGTGATGGTGTACCAACCCGTCTCTGCGACAACGATCTGGTCGTCGGTGCCGTCGGGATAGAATGCACCCGTGCTGAGGTTGTAGACCTTAAAGACGTCATCTTGGGTGAAGTGCGCCGTCACGCTCCAAGTGGTATTGTCACTGCCGCGCGTCATATGCAACATTCCGTTTTGGTTTTTATTCCAATTATTCCAGAGCGTCTGTTCGATCTTCCCGATGATATACATGTTGTAAACGTCTTTATCCTCTACCTTCTCATTCAAGGTGTACGCGATATAGCTTTCGTTGAAGTTGTAGGGATTGGAATGGAAGGAGATCGTGTATTTGCCGCTATGCCCCGTCTTGCAGACGATATTCCCGACGCCGCTTCCGCTGAAATTGCCATCGGGATCTTTCATGTAGCTGTATCCGAAATGCGTACCCCCTCTCCACGAAAGATCGGTAACGATCTGGAACACGTCGCTATTGTAGATCCACATATCAATGCTATAGACGGTAAATCCGTCGTCATCGGGCGTATCCTGCCTTGTGAGTTTCAACTGCTCATTCAAAGCGGTGAAACTTCCGCCGCGGCTCGCCAAAGACCCGCCGCTTACGCCTGTGCCGACGACGTAGAAGTCTCTCTCGTCGGGCTGGAAGCCTTCTACATATTTCCCATAGAGGGAGATATCCGATTGGATCGCCGCCGAATTAGCCTTCTGCGTGCAAGTCGCATCGGTGTACCAGCAATCAAAGACATACTTCAACATGCCTTGGGGCATGAAGGTCGTAGCTTGCCCTTTCAGAAGCTCTTCCTGTCCGATCTGAACGGGACCGCTCTCCTGCACTTCGTAATAGGTGACAGTCACAATTTCGAGGTCGTAGTAAGTGTTCGCCGTCTTTTCCGAAGTGATAAAGCCCGTTTGGGTATCGTAAGTAACCTTATATGTTCCGGGCGTCGTAAAGAAGAGATAGTTCTCCTCTTCGTCCGTTGTTTCCGCGCCGAAGGTATCTTTGATGCCGAGACTGCACCCAAGCACTGCCTTGACTGCAAAACAAGCATTGTGGTCCCAAAGCCAATTATAGGGATCTGCCATGGGAACGTGGTTGGGAACATTGACCGTCGCCGTATAGGTCTTTCCGTTATCTTTCGTCGTCATGATAGGCGTGACGATGGGATCTGCGACCGTGAAGTTGTAGTATCTCGTTCCCGCCAAGAATGTACCGATCACATAGTAATCGCATTTTTCCCAAGTGACCGCATTCGTCGTTTCGTCGTATGTAATGCACCATGTTCCCTCGGTGATCCAGCAATTCGCACTGCCGGGAACGCCCGAGGAGCCGCCGCAACCATAGTCCTTGCCGTCGATATTGTTCTTGACTTTGAAAGCGATCGCGGGCGTCGCGGAGGGATTTTCTGTTTCCGCCCAAGTAGGATACATATCCTCCGTGACCGTGATGAACGCCTTATGGATGGTCGTCCCTTCTTCCTTCACGAAATGGACGCACCAATCGGCGGTGGGGTCGTCGTCCCATACGTCTGCGGGACCTGTATTTGTAGAAGGATTGATATCCGCATCCGAATTATAGTAGCTACCCGTGAGATACATATCGAAGAAGGACTCGAGCGGATCGAGCTTTTCGATGCACTCCCATTCCACGACGTTTACAGCCTCGTCGCCGGGATAGCTCTTGAATGTGAATTTATAAACGCCGTCAC
>CANRCY010000158.1 GCA_947629225.1 uncultured Clostridia bacterium
CCGACTGCGCCGTGACCTGCGCGCCGCCCGACAAGCTCGCCCAAAAGTTTCCCGCCTATTTCGATAAGATCCTCGTCGACGCGCCCTGTTCGGGCGAGGGAATGTTCAAAAAGGAAGCGGCGGCGGTCGGGGAATGGAGTCTTGAAAACGTCCGCCGATGCGCGGTTCGGCAAGGGGAGATCCTGCACTGCGCCGCGAAAATGCTTAAAGGGGGCGGCACGCTCGTCTATTCGACCTGCACGTTTTCGCGCGAAGAGGACGAAGAGCAGGTCGAGGCGTTTTTAAGGCGGGAAGAGGGATTTACCCTTCAAAAGAGCGTCAAACTTCTGCCCCACCGTGTCGAAGGAGAAGGACACTTTGCGGCGGTGTTCAAAAAAGAGGACGGAATAGAAAGAGAGGCGCGCCGCATTGCAAGGACGGGGAACGCTTTGGCGGAGCGCGCGTTTCGGGCGTTTGAAAAAGAGACGCTCGAAGGGGAAGCGGAAGGGGAGATCGTGACCCTTTCGGACGGGCGGATGTATCTTTTGCCCGAGGAAAGCCCCGATCTTTGCGGGATCTTGCTCCTTCGCTACGGCGTGGAGCTCGGCGAATGGGACGGGAAACTGTTTCGCCCCGCCCATGCGCTTGCGCTTTCGGCGAATATGCGTTTCAAAAAGCGCGTCGAGCTCGATGAAGAGGGCGCGGCGCGGTATCTTCGCGGCGAGGCGCTGCCTGCGGCGGGAACTGAGAGCGGCTATTTTGCGGCGACGTATAAAGGGTATGCACTCGGATTTATGAAGGCGTCCTGCGGGCTGTATAAGAATCTATTGCCCAAGGGGCTTAGAATGTTTTCCAAGCAGAAATAAATTGAATTTTTATTATATTTTCTTTCGTTTCGGTCTTGACTGTTTTCCAAAACTTTGTTACAATAGAAAACAGCTTTTAAGAATTATACAGAGGAGAAAATCATGAAAAAATTTCGCGAGTGGTTCAGCGTACAGCTTGCAAAGTACCCCGGCAGAATTATCCTGCTTGCGATCTTGCTGTTCAATGTGGTCTTTATGGTGATCTCGGGGTTCATATTGAGCTCGTTTTCGTTGAAGGGCACGGAGGAGATGGGATTTTTCGAGGCGGTATTTTATACCGTGACGATGATCCTCGACGCGGGCTGCGTGCAGTTCGTGATCGCCGACATCGGGCGGGCGAACGTCGCGCTTGCCATTATTTGCATTATTATCATCTTGATCGGCATGGTCTCGTTCACGGGCGCGGTCATCGGTTATGTCACGAACTACATCTCGGGATTTATCGCAGAGTCCAACTCCGATTCGAGGCGGCTCAAAATCGAGAATCATTTCGTGGTATTAAATTGGAACACGCGCGCGTCGGAGATCTTGAACGATCTTTTATATTGTAAAAAGAAGCAAAAGGTCGTGGTGCTTGCGAGCGGCAGGAAGAAGGAGATCACGCGGGAGATCGACGAGCGCATTTCGAATACCCTGCATAGCGAAAACCGTCGGCTTTTGGAGGAGTGCAAGAAGCGTCGGTTCGGAAAGTTCTACTATCGGAAGAACCGCATGAAGAACAATCTCACCGTCATCGTGCGGGACGGGGATGTGTTCTCGCTCAAACGGCTGCGCGACATTGCGATCGAGAAGGCGCAGTCCATCGTGATTCTCGGCGACGACATCAACAACACCATTTGCAAATACGGCAGCAGGGAGAAGATCGAGGAAAAACGGCGGGGGAACGCGCAGACGATCAAGACGTTGATGCTCGTCTCCGATCTCACGTCTGCGGCGTCTTCGATGGACGATCAAAAGATCGTCGTGGAGATCTCCGACGATTGGACGCTCGAACTCGTCAACCGAATCATCGCGTATAAGCAGGTGGCGGGCAAGTGCAACATCATTCCCGTGCGAATCAACCAGATCCTCGGCGAACTCTTGGCGCAGTTTTCGCTCATGCCCGAGCTCAACCTGGTCTACAATGAGCTCTTTTCCAACAAGGGCGCGACGTTCTTTGTCGAGAAAAAGGAAACGGAAAACGAAAACGCCTATATCACGCAGTATCTTGCGACGCACAAGTATGCGATCCCGCTCACGTCGATGGACAGCGACGGACACGGTTATTTCTATTATTCTGCCGAGACGCAGCGGGATATTTCTCGGGAGTGCGCGCCGCTTCCGCAAGGGAAGAACGCAAGGCTCAACCGTCATTTTTGGCTGGAAGACAAGAACGTCATCATTTTGGGGCACAACAGCAAGAGCAAGGAGATCATGCAGGGCTTCGAGTCGTTCGTCACCGAATGGCGCAAGCGGGACGGCTCGGACATTCTGCGCATTTGCGTCATCGACGACGCGGAGAGCCTCAAACGCATGAACGGCTACGACGATTATCCCTTCGTCAAGAAGATCATCGCGGCGAGCATTTACGATAAGGACTTGATCTGCTCGGCGATCAAGGAGATCATCGACCAAAACAAAGAGGACACGAGCATTTTGATCTTGTCCGACGATACGGCGCTCAACGAGGACATCGACGCGGGCGCGCTTGCCAATCTCGTATATGTGCAGGACATCATCGCATCCAAGAAGGCGGCAGACCCCGAGTTCGACGCCGAGCGGGTGGACGTGATCGTCGAGATCCTCGATCCCAAGCATCATGACATCGTCAGCCGTTATAGTGTAGACAATGTCGTCATTTCCAACCGCTATATCAGCAAGATGATCACGCAGATCGTGGAGAAAGAGGCGATCTTCAACTTCTATACCGACATTCTCACCTATGATACGGGCGACGGGACGCACTATGACAGCAAGGAGATCTATACGAAGAAGGTGAGCGCGTTCTTCGACGAGATCCCCGGGAAATGCACGGCGGCGGAGCTCGTGCGCGGGGTTTGGAACTCGTCCGTTTCGAGCGAGATCCCCGTGGACAAGCAGAATCCGACGATCGTCCTCGGCTATGTCAAACCGGGCGGGAAGATCGTCCTCTTCGAAGGCGACCAAACGTCTCTGCCCGTCCAATTAGAACCTGCCGATAAACTCATCGTCTTTACCAACCACTGATTTTTGAAGAGATATAGATAAGCCCCGCGCTCTGCGCGGGGCTGAAATTTTCTATAAAGCAACCAATTTTGCCTTCCCCTATGAAAAAGTGAAGCTGCGTGCACCGCGTCCTCCTATTCTTGGCTCCCCCTTTGAGGGAACAGCAAGAGTTGTCGCGCTCGCCCCCAATCTCGGCGCCCCCTTCCAGGGGGAGCTGGCGAGCGAAGCGAGACTGAGGGGGTTACCTTGTTTTCAAGTTTCTTTGCGGGCATACCCCTTTTCTCCTCGCTCCGCTCGGGTACGTTCTCAAACGGGTAGAACCCCGTGTTCGGTCACCGTTCGCGCCTCTGACGCGCTCACTCCTGTCGCATTGCACCAACGGTTATCAACCGTTGGCGGAGTGCATTGCTCAACCCCTCTTAGGGGACAGCAAGAGAG
>CANRCY010000159.1 GCA_947629225.1 uncultured Clostridia bacterium
TCTTTTTGCGGAAGCCTTTTACTGCATTGGAACCACCTCCTTAAAATCATTTTTCGGAAAAAGAGTACACTTAAAAACCCATATCGCAACCGTTGATTTTGCGTATCAAAAAAAGACTTCCCGCACAAAACCAACGCGACAAGGCATGGGCGGCGACCGCCCAAAATCTTATAAGTCGGTACTCCGACCGATACTTTCATTGTATCATATAAGCAAGCTATAAAGTCAATAAAAACGAACGAATGTTTAGATATTTTTTGCCGATAACGCAGAAAAAAGGCGGGAGAAAACTCCCGCCCCAACTTTCAATGATTGGTCTTAGACGTTCTTCATTTTTTCTAAACGACGCTTTTGAGCTTTTCGTACACCTTCACCATGGCGAAGGTGTCGAGTTCGCAGTACTTCAAAAGGTTGCGTTCCGCCTTTGTGCGCTCCTCCGTAGGCATATCTTTGAGCTTCGGGAAGAGTTCCATCGCCTCGCCGCCGTCGTGCACACCCTCCAAATTGTGGTAGTCGAGCTCGGGGTCGTCGGGATAGATCGCGGGCAGCACGCTCTTGATCGAGAACGATCCCCCCATCGCGCGGTTATAATAGTAACCGCTTTGGAACGGGTCGAGAAGATCCTTGATATTGTCTCTGACTGTGAGAAGATGCGCGGAAAGGTCGGGGAATGCCTCCGCGAGCTCCTCGAGACGGTGACATTCAAACCCCTTGTTGTAGGCGAGCACGCAGACGTCGGCGGGAATATCCGCAACAAGTCGTTCCGCGAGTGCCCGCCTCGGGTCCTCCTCGCTGCGCCCCAAAAACTCACGGTGTTCGAGTTCCCCGTTCGGTTCCTTCAAAATATGAAGAGAATATTGCACGGGAATCTGCTGATAGGGTCTCGTCCCGATATAGCGCGGAATGACGGGCTGCACCGTTTCGAAGTCCAAAAAGTACAGCGGATAAGAGAGCGTCTGCAGAAATTCGCCGATCCCCTTTTGGTCGATATACGTGCCCTTGTCCTCAAGGGCATACTCCACCTGACGGCGGCGCATCTCGTTGAGTTTGCTTCCGTCCTTCAAGACATCCTCGTAGCTGAAAATTCCTCTATGATACAGCCTGAGCTGCTTCTTGAAGCCGAAGTTATACAGCTGAAAGACGGAAGGCGTCGGCAAATTCCTCGTGCAATAGCCGAAGAAGGGGCACGGATAAGGCTTGTCGCACGATTCGGACAGACCGATCGCGGGCTCCTCTTTCGAAGCCATGACCTTTTCCGCTTCTTTGAGACTTGCCTCCACCGTTTTGAGCTCCTCTTCGACAAGGGAGGTGACGTCGGTAATCTTGAAAAACTTACGGAGATCGAGCACGCCGTCGAACACGTACTTGTTGTTTATCGTAACGAGGTAGACGTTCTTTACCTTCACGCCGCACTTTTGTAGGACGTACTTCTGATAGGAGGTATCCACGATGTAGACATAATGCTCGGGCGAGGTGCTGCTTTTAACTTCGTAAATATCGTATCCGTCGCCGTTCTTTTTGAGGATATCTACGGCGCAATACAGCCCTTGATAATCGAAGGACGCTTCGCAGATATTTTCCCTTCCCTCGGCGATGTACTGCCGCGTGAGCTCTTTCATCCTGTCAAGATCGAGGCTGCCATCGGGCTTATAAGAAGTCACTTCAACGTATTCGCCGAAGAGCCCCATCGCAAGGTCGCCTACTTCGTTGCCCGCGGAAAAACGCGCCTGCGTCTCGGCGTCGAGGACGTATTCCTCGGGCTTGTACTTTTTGAGCCATGGAATTTTCGGGCACTGCTTGAAATCGCAATATTTCGATTTGCTGAAGTAGAACATAGTATTTCCCTCAAAAAATTATGGTCTGCCGTTTTTGCTGCAATTATATTTGCCGAGCATGATGGTGAAGTTTATCTTGTTATAAAAGTCGCAAAGTTCGTTTAACAGTTCCTCCTCGTCGATCTCCAAACCGGGATATATCTGCTCGAAAAATGCTTTGGCAAGCGCGTATTTGTCATTGGACTTGTGGAAGGTTTTACGGAATTTGACGACGCTGTCGCTCAGCTTTTTCAAATTGGGGTAGAAATTCAGCGCCGTCGGGAGGTGTTGGCGGAGCGCCATGTCGTGATCGAGCGTCAAATCGCTGATCTTCGATGCCCTCATTACGTCGTAACCTACAGACTTTCCCTTGCAAAACACTTCTGTGTAAAGCAGTTCTATCTCTCCGTTTTTCAATTTGACCCAAACATAGCCCTTGCTGAAGTATATCTCCTGAATATCTTTTAAGAGAGCCTTTTTATTGTTTCCGAGCAGAAATACCGTCCGATCCAACATTGCTTTGATGAGGGCTCGGTATTTCGGATTTTTGCCAAATATTTTTTGCAATACTCTGCAAGGAAGGTAGGCGTCTTTATAACTTCTGTCCTGCGTCGCAATTCTCGATTTGAAGATTTGAATCAATTCATCATAGGTATAAACATCATCAACGTCGTCTTCGGAAAAAGCGAGGACCACATGAGAGGATGCGGCGGGAGCTACAACTTCCTCTTCTTGCAAAGATTGGTCCTCTTCGGACAACTCCTCCACGGAAGGGAGCAGGCTTTCGAGGAAGGCAATGAGGGCTCTTACGGCGGAGTTATAGTCCTGCAGTCTCTTTTTATCTTTCTCGTTCGCATTCGATTTAATTGCTTTGTAAAGCAATCTGTGAAGAGCTTGGGCAAGAACCAACTTTATCTTATCATCGAAAATTTTGAAATCGAGCATAGAGAGGTCAAGATAGATCTCTAAGCACTTCTTGATATACTGCTTGATATAACAGGAGATCGTACTCTCCTTGAGCCCCATTTCCCGCAAATATTCCGCAAAGGCTTTCCAAAAATCATCGTCCAATAGATCCACAGATACAGCAGACGAATTTACAGAGGAACCCGAACAACTTAAAATATTGCGGATGATCCTTTTCAGCTCTTGTATTTCGGCACTTTCCTTTGCGCCTTCTTCCATAAATTTCTTGAACCACTTCAATGCGGAAAGAGGCGCGTTGTGCTTTTTGGCGTTTTCCGCTTTCATTTCGGGATGGTTGGTATATATCCCGATCAGGTCGTCGATGCTGTATCTTGCTCTTCCTTCGAAGAGCTCTTCGGGGGTGATGTGAAATTGCTTGCAGATCGCCAAAATGCGCCTGCAATAGTCATTGCATGTGCTCTCTTTCAATCCGTTTTTCAATAAAAACTTATAGAATGCGTTGATGATTTCCGATTCGAATTTTTGTGTCATAATTTATCTCCTTTTGTGTTTTTTATAAGTTTATTATACGATACAATTCTTGTTCTGTCAATAGGCTTTTTGAAATTGATCAATCGTACCGAAAGAAGGCGTCCTCGAATCTCTCCGTCTGCCCGATGAAAGAGTGTTGGTATTCCTCATAATCTTTCAGGAAGGGCTC
>CANRCY010000160.1 GCA_947629225.1 uncultured Clostridia bacterium
GATACGGGCAAGCAGTTTGAAGTGCATGCGTTACAGGCGGTTCGCCCAACGGTGCCACGACAGCGCGTGCACGCCCGAATAGGTGAGCCATATTTCGAATTTACTGCGGGCGGCGGGGTCGTTCCGCTTTGCCGCGGCGATATCCTTTCTCAGTCTCGAAAAAAACATTCTCTTTTCAAGTGTATGCGCTCAGGCATGCGTTTCGTCCGTATTTTCCCGTTTGAGGGGAATGGTATCGATCTTGTATTCCGCAAAACAGCGTTCCCGCATTTCTTCGTTGAAGATCTTTTGGGTGAGCAGATATTCGAACACAACGTCTCGGACGCTCTCCGAGGAGAGTTCGAACCCGCACAGCGCGAGAAGAACGTTTACGTCGGCAGTCTGCATGCGGCAGGCGAGCGCAATCGCCATGACGGTGTTCTTTTCGGGGTAATATTTCCCCTTGACGATCCCCCGCCAGACGCGCTCTTCCAAGGCAAGCTTTTTCCCCAAAGTTTCGGGCGTTTCGTCATACTTCCGCAAGATCTGCGGAAGTTCCTTGGCAAATGTCCGCTTGCGGAATCTGTCTTTGAAGCGGTCGGAAAAAGAGGGAAAACAGAAATTGAAGGTAAATTCCGTATCCGCCAGCCCCGCTTTGAAATTGCTTAAAACTTCCTGCCAATTTTTCTGATAGACGATACGCATGGCTTTGGAGTCTTTGCGGGTGATGTTGCCGTCCGCGCCCACCGTGAGCATTTCGGGCATTTTATAGCCCTCGATCGCCGCGATATGCACATAGTCGGAATATTGCGAGGCGAAGAATTCGTCCAACTCTCTGACGTAACTGTATTCCATGGGCAGTATTGTACCATTTCGCGCAAAAAAAATCAAAGCATTTTCGCCAAATTCCGAAAAAAGAGAAAAAGAGATGTGTTCGCTTTTGTCCGCTTGGTTTTTAGAACGGCGTGCGGGTGGTGCGGCTAAAACGTACTTGAACGTAACAAGATTCCCTCGGAGAGTTGCAATTCGGACTTCGTATTATCCAATACGGCTCGGAATGACGCATTGGTGCGGCTCGGAATGACGCTTTTGCGGGGCGACTTCACTTCGTTTCGCTCAACATGACGTGATTTTAGAACGGCGTTTTGTTTCCCCTTGCTGTCCCTTTTAGGGAAAGTGGCGCGAAGCGCCGAAAGGGTTCTCGTAAAACCCCTCAGTCTCGCTTCGCTCGACAGCTCCCCTGCAAGGGGCGCCGAGAGGGGGTGGGGCGGATTCTTTCCAAAATATTGAAAAATTGTTACGAAAACTATTTTCACTTTCGCCGAAAATCACAAATTTAAGGCAAATTTTTGAAAAATTTTTGACTTTCAAAATGTTTTTGTGTTGAAACGCTTGCTATTTTTCATCACCCGTGTTAAAATCTTACATGAAGAAGTATAAAAGGAGACAAAACGTCATGAAGAAGGATCGCATCGAAGAGATCGCCGAGCTTCTCGATAAGCGCGGCAAATTAACGCTCAACCAGCTTGATACTTATTTCCCCGACGTCTCGCAGATGACTCTGCGGCGCGACCTTCTGCAACTCGAACAGGCGGGGCGCATTATCCGCGTCCGCGGCGGCGCTATGTCGGTGAAAGAGGTGCAAAAGGTGAGCAACGAGCCCTACGCCAAAAAGACCGCCATGCACACCGACGAAAAAATCCGCATTGCGCAGAAAGCGGCGAGCCTCATCGAAGAGAACTGCTCTCTCTTTATCGACGGCGGCACGACGGCAATGTGCCTTGCAAAGGAATTGCCCGACATCAACATCCATGTGTTTACCAACGGGCTTGCCGTCGCCATCGAACTTGCGCAGAAGAAGAACCTCAACGTGACTATGCTCGGCGGACAGGTAATGAAGGAAAATCTTTCGACCGCTTCCCCCGTGGCGCGTTCTTACTTCGAGAACACCAACTTCGAGCTCGCCATTATTTCGGCTTCGGCGTTCACCCCCGAAAACGGCTTTTCGTGCGGGTCGATGGTAGAGGCGGACCTCTTGAAAATGGCGCGCCAGAAGGCGAAGGCGATGTATATGATGCTCGACAGTTCCAAGATCGGCAAGATCATGCCGCACACCTTCGCGCGGCTCGAAGACATCGACGTGCTCATCACGGACGACGAATTCCCCGCCGACCTCAAAGAGGAATTTTTGAAGCGCGACATCGTTGTCATGTAAAAAAACAATACAAATCGCCGCGGCGCGCAAAATTGCGCGCCGCGGCGATTTTTTTACGAAAAATGAGGAGAGGGGGAGGGGGGCAATTAATGGCATCATGCTGCCCCGCGCAAAGACGATAGAGGACACATCAAAGCGTCATGCTGAGCCGTAATGAAGGTACGAAGTTCGCAAAAGCCAATCCGCGAAGGCATCTTGTTGCGTTCGGGTTTGGTTTTAATCGTACTCGGACGTAGCAAGATTCCCTCGGAGAGTCGCAATTCGGACTTCGTATTATCCTTTGCGCCTCGGAATGACGCATTGGCGCGATTGCGGAGGGACACGCTCGTGCGCGGATTTAATATTCCGAGATGCCGAGAACGTAGTCCGAGCGCACGTCTAAAAAGGCGCAGAGTTTGGCAAACGTATCGAGCGCGGGAAAAATATCTTGCTTCATGTACTTGGAGACCGTCTGCGCCGAGACCCCGAGCGCCTTTGCAATGTCCTTTTGCGCCACGCCGCTGTGCGAAATGACCTCACGGAGCCGCTGTTGAATGTCCTTTAATTCCATCATTTCCCCCTATTTTCGAACATTTCAAAAAAAATATCGTATAATGTGCGATAAATTGCTTGACAATCGCATATTAGGTGATTATAATAGGGGTAGTTTCCGAAATTCCTTTACCTCGGAAACGGTAAATCGGGCAAAATACTTTCCCCCTAAAAAAGTTGTTTCACCTCGATTTGCCAAAAGCGCGCACGGCAGTCCTTTCGCCGTGCGCGCCCTTTTTTACGATACGGGTCGCAAAACGGGACGTCTTTTCCGTCCCGTTTCGGGTTTTATGCTTCGCAGTTTTTCTTCAATGTTTTCAGGCTCTCGCGGAGCTCTTCGGGCAGTCTGTCGCCGAATTGCTCGTAGTAGCCCGCGATCTCGTCCGCTTCGGCGCTCCAACGCTTTTTATCGACATAGAGAATGCTTTCGAGCGTCTCCTCGGAGAGGTCGAGCCCTTCAAGGTCGATGTCTTTTGCGTACGGGACGTACCCGATCGCCGTTTCCCGCGCGCCGACGGCGTTCTGGCAGCGCTTCAAGATCCAGTCGAGCACGCGCATGTTGTCGCCGAAACCGGGCCAGATAAAGTTGCCTTCCGCGTCCTGACGGAACCAGTTGACGTTGAAGATCTTGGGCGGATTTTTGATCTTTTTGCCCATTTCGATCCAGTGTCCGAAATAGTCCGCCATATGGTAGCCCGCA
>CANRCY010000161.1 GCA_947629225.1 uncultured Clostridia bacterium
CGCGTTTTCCCTGACGAGCGTTTGGAGCGCTTCGGGATGGGTAGAGCCGCAGCCGCGGTTGACGTTGAGCCCGTCGGGGCTCGCTCCCGTCAAATAGACTTCCGCGCCGAGCGCATCGAACACGGCTTTGGAGATCGCCCAAGCGCTGCCGTTGGCGCAGTCGAGTCCGACGCGGAATCCGCTGAACGACGTGCGCGGCAGGGACAAGAGATACCCGAGATAACGATTCCGCCCCGCGACATAGTCCACCGTCCGCCCGATCCGGTCGCCCGTTGCATACGGGATACGGAATTTGCCGTCGAGATACTCCTCGATCGCATGCAGGAACGCCTCGTCCGCCTTTTCCCCGCCCCGCCCGATGAGTTTGAGCCCGTTATCCTCGTAGGAGTTATGGCTCGCCGAGATCATCACGCCGCAGTCAAACCCCTCGGAGCGCACGACATAGGAGACGGACGGGGTCGTCGTGACATGGAGAAGATACGCGTCCGCGCCCGATGCCGTGATGCCCGACGCAAGCGCGTATTCGAGCATATAGGAAGAGCGGCGGGTGTCCTTTCCGATGACGATACGCCGCCTGCGCGGACTGTTGCCGCTTTGTATGTTCGAAAACGACGGAGTTTTTGAAGTTTCAAGAGATGTCGCACCGTTTGGGGCTGAATTTTGATGATCGGCGGATGAGGTGGAGTCGCCGAGAAAAAATTCTCTGCAATAAAAGCCCAAAAAGCGTCCGACCTCGAACGCATGCCACGCGGTGAGCGTCACATTCGCTTTGCCGCGAAAACCGTCAGTACCGAAATATTTTCCCACAAAATCACCTTCCGCGGCATTTTATGATTTTCGTCCCCCGTTCGGTGAATTGCGCGGTTTTCTTCAAGATAATGCCCCGCTTGATTTTCGAATTATTTTATGGTATCATTCGATTGACCAACAAAATTCAAACAATTTTGCATCTAAATAACGTTAGAGGTATGGTGCGTATGTCGAAAAACACTTCCATCACGGTGAATGAGATCTTTGATCTGCTGAGAAGCGGTCAAAGTCATGAAGGCGTCGAGCGATTATATCAATATCATTATCATAAGATGTACGGAGTTGCGTTTTCTATCGTCAAAAAGGAAAGTACGAGCGAAGATATTGTACATAATGTTGTATGCAAATTGCTGTTGTTGGAAACGGATAAATTCCCCGCTTCAAATGAACTGACATGGTTATATAAAGTTGTAAAAAATGAAGCTCTAATGTTTATAAGAAAGAACAAGCCCGCCGTTTCTCTTGATCATATGGCGGTAGAGCCGATTGTGGAAGATCGGGAGATCCATGATTTTGTCGATATGGAAGCCTATTATGCCATGATAAAAGGATTGAATGAGGAACAAAGCCAAATCGTTACATTAAAGGTCTTGGGGGGCTATACCCACAAAGAAATTGCCCAAATGCTCGGCAAGCCGATCGGAACGATCCAATGGATCTATAATACTTCGGTAAAAAAATTAAAAATCGCTTTATCGTCCATTCTGTTTGCCATCGTTTTATCGGGGGTTGGATTTATCGAAAAGCTCGTGAATTATGTGACTCAAATCAACGCTGTTCCCGAGATCCCCGGACAAATGATTCATATCCCATTTGATTCCTCCATCGTGATATTCGGTGTCCTGTTTGTGAGTCTCGCCATCGCATTTTTGTTGATTTTCAAAAAATCCTACAAAATCCCAACAAAAGCGGATAAACGAAACATCTAAATCGTAGAGAAACAATTGCGGAGGTTTTATCTATGACGAAAATGAGTGTTATTTTAAGTTCGACATTCTTCTTGTTCGTAATGATGCTTTTTTCATTCGTAGGTTGCGGCGAGGAGAAAGAGTTTCCTGTTAAAGCGGATGTGAAAGTTTCTTTGGTCGATAAAGCAGGAGTGCCGATAACGGATACCGAGGTTTGGGTGAGTGGTATTAGTGACATGGACATGACTTATGGGTATACGACAAATTCCGATGGTCATTTTACTATCAGAAATCTTAGTGAAAGAAGTATTACCGTAATGATTCAAACCGAAGAAGGATCTTTCAGTTCAAGCTACACAGTTACAAGAAATGATTTGGCGCTTGGTGAGATAACGATTGAGTTAAGTAGTTTGTATCTCGGTTTTTGTCCTGCAAGGAATGATAATGATGAGATTTTTTCATGCTCCTTCGCCATCACTTCCTGCGCCGCCGCATAGAGTATTTTTATCGCAATCCAACCGCCCCTTTTCTTGGCTGCCCCTTACAGGGGAAGCCAAGAAAAGGGATTCTTTTGCGCCAACAAGTAAAAAGCGGCGCGCCGAAGTTCCTTCGGCGCGCCACTAAAATTATATTGTAATGAAGCGCATCAAAGCCCCTTCATGATTTCTGAGTAACGAAAGCCGAAGCATTGAATAACGGCTTGTCTGAGGCACACCCATTTCGGTGGAAAAAAACGACGCGCCACTCTTGCGGCTGTCAGCTCAACTGAACTTGCCTCGCCTCGTGCGCCGCACATGGACTAACAAAATAGAATGGCTATCTTCGACAACGCGTTTTGCAGTTCACTGGACTGTCGAACAGAAGCGGTGCCGCTCCACCCAAAGGGAAAGCAAGTTTCCCCTTGACTTTCCCATCGGACGCGCTCATTTACTGCCCTTTCGGCGCGAAAGAGTGAAAAAAACTTGATTTATCCCTTTACTGAGGCAGGGATAAATTATATAATGTTAATGAGAGTTGCTGGGCGCAGTCACCCCCTACTCAATTTGCCGCTTGCGGCTTAAAAACGTGGAACAGCCCCTCTCCTGCTGTCCCCTTTTCGAGGGGAAAGTACCCGAGCAAAGCGAGGGGGTAAGGGGTGTAAAAATTTCTTCAAAATACCGCGGGATGGAACTCCACTCAATTTGCCGCTTGTGGTTTAATGCAAAAAAATGTTCCATTCCTCTAAGAGCATGAAAGTAAGCTATTTTGTTTAATTTACTCTTCTTTTTATGCTAAAAAGAAGTAAAAAGGTTCGGGACACACTTGCGATGTGTCCCGAACCCCGCAGCGCTTTTTTTCGAGCTCCTGCACCTTCACTTCCTGTGCCGCCGCATAGCGCGTAGTTTTATCGCAATCCAACAGGGCGGCGCATCGAAAATCCCAGCATCGCTGCCTTGTTTGGGTGAGTTTCGTCGCGTCACTTGCTGTCCCCTCGAAGCAATCAATCATCTTAACTTTCGAGAGCCGCCAGCCCTTATCTTGACCCCCCTACGGAGATGGGCGGAGCGGCGCAACGCCTCTTCTCCTTCTTGACTCCCCTCTGTAATAGGGTGGAGCATTGCAAATTCTGCCAACAGCCCGCTGTGAGCTGCAATGCGAAGACGCGCCATTCTATTGCTTATCCATGCGCGGCGCACGAGCAGAAGGCGAGTACAGC
>CANRCY010000162.1 GCA_947629225.1 uncultured Clostridia bacterium
CCCCCTGGCAACGGATGCCGTAGCTCGACGCGACCACGTCGAAGGGGCCCACCCTTCTCGGTCTGCCCGTCGCCGCCCCGTATTCGCCGCCCGCCGCGCGGAGTTTTTCGGCTTTCTCGCCGAAGTATTCCGCCGTGAACGGACCCTCGCCCACGCAGGTGGAGTACGCCTTCATGATCCCGATGGACTTATCGAGTTTGAGGTTGGGCACGCCCGCGCCGATGGGCGCATAGGCGGCAATGGTGAGCGAACTCGACGTATAGGGCAAAATGCCGTAATCGACGTCTCTGAGGGCGCCGAGCTGCGCTTCGAACATGATTTTCTTGCCCGCCTTTGCGGCTTCGTTGAGGTAGAGCCCCGTATCGCAGATGTACTCTTTCAGAGGCTCTCCGTACGTTTTGAGATAGCCGATCGTCTCGTCTACCGAAACGGGCTTTGCGCCGTAGCCCCTCTCCACGGTGAGGTTCTTCCACTCCACGATCTCCTTCACCTTGGTATACATGCGGTCGGGGTCGAGCAGTTCGCCCATGCGGAACGCCTTCTTCATGTAGCGGTCGGCATAGACGGGCGCGATGCCGCGGCGGGTCGAGCCGAATTTCTTTCCCGCAAGGCGGTCCTCTTCGAGGCAGTCGAGAAGGACATGATAGGGCATGGTGATCACGGCGCGGTCGGAGATCTTCAAATTTTCGGGGGTGATCTTTACCCCTTTTTCGCGCAGACGGGCGCATTCTTCGGCGAGGTGTTTGATGTCGACGACCATGCCGAGCCCGAGGATATTGACGACGTTTTCCCGCAGGATTCCCGAGGGAAGCAGGTTGAGGATAAACTTTCCCCGCTCGTTGATGACGGTATGACCCGCATTGTTGCCCCCTTGGTAGCGGCAGACAATGTCGTAATCCTCGGAGAGGAAATCGACCATTTTTCCCTTGCCCTCGTCGCCCCAGTTGATCCCGCAGATAGATGTGAGCATGCCTTCTCCTTCACGGCGCGTCCGCAGCAAAACCCTCCGCGGAAACGCCAAAAACAAAATACATTTCATTATACAATATCCCGTTGCGGAAAGTCAAGCATCCTCCGTGAAATTCCCCGATTTCCCGCCAAAAACTTTTGTGTTTCGACCCCGCATGGAATGTGTATAAGTAAAATTTCTTGGAAATTTTTACCTATTTTTTGAAATTTATTTGCAAAAAACATTGACTTTTTTCGCGCATTGGGGTAAAATAGACAAAATATATTTCGGGAGGAAAAGAACGTGTATTGCAGAGATTGCGGCGAAAAGCTCACACTGCGCTTCATGGAAAACGAAGGGCTCGTCCCCTTCTGCCCGCGCTGCGAAAAATTCAAGTTCCCCTTCTTCCCCGTGGCGGTGTCGATGACGGTCGTGAACCGTTCCGAGACAAAGATTCTATTGGCGAAGCATGTCGGAGACCAAGACTATAAGCTGTTTGCGGGGTACATCAAGAAGGGCGAGAGCGTGGAGAAGACGATCCCGCGCGAATTGAAGGAGGAGACCCGTCTGAATGCGCTCAAATGGAGATATTTCGGTTCGCGCTATCACGACGCGAAGGACATTTTGATGCTCAACTTTATCGTGACGGCGGACGAAAACGCGGAGATCGCCCTCAACGAGGAGATCTCCGAAACGCGCTGGTGCACCCCCGAGGAAGCGAGGGAGATCATCCGAAAGGACTCCACGGCGGAGTACTTTCTTCTGGGCGCTCTCTCCGAACTCGGAAGAAAGAAGTAAAATTTTACAAAAACGAATGCCGCGCGCCCCGCATGTTTGCGGGGCGCGCGGCAATTTATCCGATCGGCAGACATATTTCGATGAAGCGTTCCTCTCTTTGCGGCAAGTGCCAATGATAGACGACGCGTTCGGGCAGGTCGGCAAATTCGAAGTCGTATCTGTCCGAAAACTTCATCAGCGCGGCGCGGAGAGCTAAGTGATCGGCGATCGGGTGGACGCTCTTTTGCGTTGCGAATACCGCCGCGCGGCAGGGAGCGAGCCGCAGGATTTCGAATCCGCACCCGCGCGTATCCATGCCCGTGACGGCGCGGTCGAAGACCGCCTTTTGCGCCCACGCGTCGAGTTCGTAGGCGATAGAAAAGTCGTAGCCCTCTTCGGTGACGTCCGAAACGACGGCATATTCTTCCGCCCTTCCCCCTCCCGCGCCGAAGAGCAGCCATTGTTTGCCGCGTGTGCTCTCGTAGAAGGCATGCTCTTGCCTGAGGCGCTCCTCCCCAAAGGGCGCGCCGTGAAAGTGCGATTTGAATCCGACGAGCGCCAAAGCGGGAAGTTCCGCGATCGTACAGCTCATTTCAGCTGCCCCTTCCGCAGAGAGGACGATCGGCGCAACATTTTTGACGGGCGCGCCCCGCTTTGCCTGCGCGGGATTCACTCCGTGGAATTTCAAAAAGGCGCGGGAAAAGCTCTCGCTCGTCTGATAGCCGTATTTCAAAGCGGTATCGAGTACCTTTTCTCCCCGTTTGAGATCGAGCGCGGCGCGGGAGAGCCTGCGGCGGCGGACATATTCCCCGAAGGGAACGCCGCATAAAAGCCCGAACATCCGACGGAAATGGAATGAGGAAAAATGCGCGCTCTCCGCAGCTTGTTCGGGAAGAAGCGGCTCTTCCAAATGACCCTCGATGTAGTCGAGCGCGGTCCGAATGTCTTTTTTCTCCATAGGTTCACCTCGGAAAACAGATTAGCACAGTTTGAGCGAAAAATCTTGACTTTTTATGCGAAAAAAGCCAAAGCCGCCCGAGCGCGACCATGCGCTCGGGCGGCGTAAATTTTAATAGACCTTATTCCTCTTCGTCCTCTTCGGGAAGGTCGACGTTGTGGTAAACTTCCTGCACGTCGTCGTTCTCGTCGAGTTTTTCGAGCATTTTTTGGAAGAGTTCGAGTTTCTCTCCTTCGAGCGCGATCTTGTTCTGCGGGATCATGGAGAGCTCGGCTTGCAGGAAGGTCAAGCCCTTCTCTTCGAGGTAGGTCCTGACTGCCGAGAACGCTTCGGGGGCGGTGTAAATTTCGAACACGTCGTCCGCCGTGATAACGTCGTCCGCACCCGCGTCGATCGCATATTCGGTGACGGTGTCCTCGTCGAGCGAAGGCGTCCGTTCCACGACGATGAGCCCCTTATTGTCGAACATGTACGAGACGCACCCCGTCATTCCGAGAGAGCCTCCGCACTTCGACATGATCGCGCGCACGTCACTTGCCGTGCGGTTGATGTTGTCTGTCAAGGTGGTGATGATGACCGCCGCGCCGCCCGCGCCGTAGCCCTCGTAGGTGAGTTCCTTGTAGTCCTTGTCCCCCATTTCGCCCGCCGCTTTCTTGA
>CANRCY010000163.1 GCA_947629225.1 uncultured Clostridia bacterium
AAATTCGATGTTCTGTCCGTAGCCGTTGACGCCCGAAGAGATCATTCCGTCTACGCAGGAGCTACCCGTGAGTTTGACGGCATATCCGCCGACGAAGAGTTTGAGGTCGAACGTGGCGTTCTCCCCTCTGCGCGTCACTACGAAGTCTACGCGGGTAAATTCCGTGGAGGAGATCGCAGCGGTACCCGTTGCGGCGATCGCGTCACCAGGACGTTCCATGCGGAAGTTCACTTCTCCGTTGTTGAATTCCACCATGACGGAGCGATATTCTGTGGCGTTTTCCCATGCCGCGCCGCTGGTGCAGAAGAGCAGGATGCCGAAGTGTCCCGTCGCTTTGAGGTTCATCGAATAGACGATCTCTCGGTCGATGAGGGCGTTGTGGATCCCGGTATCCTTATTGTGGGTGGGATTGAGGATGGTACCGTCCTCGCCGACGATCCCCATGATGTCGCCACCGATGCGGGAGGCGCCCGTGATCTTCATCGAGCCGTCCCCTTCTGCTGTGGGAGCGACGAGGCGGGAGAAGTCTTTTCCGCTCGGCGCGTTTGCGGGCAAAAGCCATGCGTCTGTGCCGAAAGGATCGACGCCGGATTTCCATTCCCCGATCCAACGCGCCGTAGGAGCCGCTTCGGGCGGGGTATCGTCCACAACGGTGATCGGGATCGTGGCGCGTTTCTTTTGGTAAGTGACGGTGATCTGCTTGTCGCTCTCCTTGAGTTCGCCGTTGGGGGCGTAGGTGTAATCGCCCGCGGTTACGGTAGCCACGCTCTCATCGCTGTAGACCGCGGTCACGACAAGACCCGTCGGGTCGAATTTTTCGCCGACCTTATAGCTCTTCTTTACCTTCGTGTCGTCGAGCCGAATGGACGAAAGCGTCTTTTCGGACGGTACGGGATCGCCCGTGTCATCGGGTTTTTCGGGCGCACAGGCGGTGAAAACACAGCAAAGCGCCATGGCAAGCGCTACGGCGAGCGCCGCGAATTTAGGAAACCGTTTCTTCATCGTTCTTCTCCTTTTCTTCTTGATTTTTGTTTTTATTCCGCGCGGAGATCACATAGGCCGCCGCGGTAAGTCCTGTTGAGAACAGGGCAAGGATGCCCGTTCCCCAAGTCAGTCCGATGAGCGTCTGCTGCCATACGGGAACGACGTCTTTTACCTTGTCGCCCGAGTCGATGCCGTTCATCGCGTTGGTGTGCAAAATGGTATAGGCGATGTGTTTTGCCGAGTTGCGGAGCGCCGTGCACGCCGTGGGGCTATCCTTATAGGGAAGGAACACGTCGCCGCTGACGTTGCCGTCGTAGGAGTCCGTTCCCGCGAGCAGCCCGTCGATCTTGGACATGGGGCCGTCGCCTTGGTCCCAGTCGGAGATCATGATCCCCGTCCAGCCCCATTCGTTCCGCACGACGTCGGTCATGAGTTCCTTGCAGGAGCCGCACCAATCGGGACCGACGCGGGTGAAGGAGTTCATGCAGGCGGAGGCGCCGCCCTCGGTGAAGGCAAGTTCGAAGGGACGCAGATAGATCTCGCGCGTCGCTTGTTCGTTGCTCCAGATGCTTGCATGGCGGCGGTTCGTTTCGAGGTCGTTGAGGGCAAGGTGCTTGACGTACGCCATGCACCCCTTGCTCTCGATGCCGCGGCATGCGGCAGAGCCGATCTTCCCCGCCAGAAGGGTATCTTCGGAGGGATATTCCCAGTTTCTGCCGCCAAAGCCCGTGCGGTGCAAGTTCAGACCGGGGCCGTAGATCCCGTTATAGCCCGTGTAGAGCAGGTCCTCGCCGATATGCTTTCCGAGGCGTTCGATGAGTTCCGTGTTGAAGGTCGCGCCCCATACGGGTGCGCAGGGATAGGAAACGTACACATAGTCGTTGCCCTGCGGACGGGAGAAGTCGCTGCGGCTCGTAAGCCCCACAGGTCCGTTCTCCTGGTTGGAACCGGGCAGCGCGATGCTCGCGGCAGAGCCGACCATGTGATACGCTTTGGCGCAGATCGTCGCCTGTTCCTCCCAAGTCATTTGGTCGAGGAGCTGATCCCACAGCGGGCTGTCGTAGGGTTGGTCCATGAGCATGATCAGCGTGACGCCGTTTTCCTGCCCGTAAAGCGGCATCACGGCGTCGGGATCTTCGACGACGTCCTTATCCCAAGTGAGATCGTTGGCGAGCAGCTGGGTCATGGAGAGCACGACATTGCCCGTGGGATAGGTGCCCGCCCAATCGTTGCGGGAGAGATAGATGATGGGATTGCCGTCGTTTCCGTCGTAGGTGTTCCAATCTCCGCGGTCGAAGCGGTTGGTAATGGGTTCTTTCGTATATTCGGAAACGGCGTAGGTGCTGTAATCGCTCTTGACGGAAAGTTCCTTGGCAAGCTGCGCGCTCCCCTCTTCCGTCATGCCGTCGGAAACATTTTTGCCCTTGGCGGCGAGAATGTTGTTGAGCGCGTCGTGCGCGTCATTCCCGATCGCAAAGTAGTAGCTTCCGCCCTCGATGATGTAGGTGCGGTTTACGACGGGATCGTAGGTCTTTAATTCGCTTTCGTCGATGACGACGGTGTATTTCTCTGATTGGCCGCCTTCGAGAAGTCCCGTTTTGAGGAATCCCGCGAGCTGGACCGCGGATTTTTCGATCCCGTTTTCCCTGTCAAAATCGGTATAGGGCTTTTGCATATAGATCTGTACAGCGTCCTTTGCCGCGACCGTGCCCGTGTTCTTGACGGTGATCTCCACTTCGATGTCGCCGCTGCGCGCGCGGGAAACGGAGAATCCGCTGTATTCGAAGGTGGTATAGGAAAGTCCGTGGCCGAAGGGGAACGCGACCTCTTTTTCGTAGCTCCACCCCGCGCCGTCCGTCGAGCCGACCGCCGCGTCGGCGCCGCCGTTTCCGAGCACATAGTCCTCATAGCGGGTCTCATAGTACTTATAGCCGACGTAGATCCCCTCTTGGTAGACCATGTATTCGCGCTGGCGCTCCACCATCCTGCCGTGGAGGTCCTTAAAGGCGCTGTAATTCTGATAGGAATAATTTCCGTCGTTTTTGGTAGCGGGCGCCGATTCGTGGGCGTAAGGGATCGTGTCGGGAAGATGTCCCGAGGGAAAAAGCTCGCCCGCGAGAAGTTTGCCGACCGCAGCCGCGCCCGAGGTACCCACTTCGCCGATCCACATTGCGGCGTCGATCGAATCGCGGTATGTGCCGAGAACGTCGAATTGGATGAAATTGGCGGAGTTCATGAGCAGGATCACCTTTTTGAAAACGCCGCCGTTTTTGAGGTTGATGACCTCGCTCAAAAGGGTCTTTTCGTTGTCTGTCAGCGCGAGATAGTTCCCCTTATGATCG
>CANRCY010000164.1 GCA_947629225.1 uncultured Clostridia bacterium
CGTAGGTTTTGCCTACGCCAAAAGAAAACCAATGGGACGTCCTGTTTTACTTTAACTGATTTTATTATATGCGATCTCCCCGAATTTGTCAAGCGAATTGAGAGGATTTTTTTTGAATTTACAAAGCACCCCCTCAGTCACTTAGCGTCATTCCGAGGCGCAAAGGAAAGAACGAAGTCCGAACGGCGACTCTCCGAGGGAATCTTGCTACGTCCAAGTACGTTAAAAACCAAACCCGAACGCAACAAGATGCCTTCGCGGACTTTCTTCCGCGAACTTCGTATTCAAATTACGGCTCAGCATGACGCAGGCGGGGCGGCATGACGCAGGCGGGGCTTGACGTTCCCACCCTATCCCTATACCTTGTCGCCGACGAGGGCGCAGGAACTTTTCGCAAGCGCACGACCGAACCGCTCGGGATCGGCGCGGCGCACCCCCTCGCAGAGAATATCCGTCAAAAACAACAGCGCAAGCTCCCCTTCCGCCGCAAGCGCACAGTCGGCAAGTTTTCCGTCGCCGCCGAGCGAAAGAATTTTGACCCCGTTCGCCCGAGCGAGCGCCTCTGCCCGCGCGGCTTCCGTACCCCCGCCCAGCGTGATGAGCAAGTCGCTCTCCCCGCACGCGGGAATGAGGATATTGCGGAACTGCGCGTCCTCTTCCCGAACCGCAAACACCCCCATTTCGAGCAAACGGTTTTTGAGTGAAAGCGCGGCAACGGCGTGCTGCGAAGAGGAAAAACAGCACACCCTTTCCGCCGAACGGACGAGCGAGATCGCCGCTTTGAGCGCGGCGGCAGAGAGTTTTTCGCGGCATTTGCCGAACGCGCCGAGGTATTCCGCCTGCAACTTGGCGGCAAAGTCCTCTTCCTCCTCGCGCAGACAGTCCTCCCCCTCCCGCGCAAGCGTCACGCGGAAATCGTAGTATCCCTTGAACCCGAGCAAGCGGCAAAACCGCAACACCGTCGCCTCCGAGACCTTTGCCTCGCGCGAAAGTTCGGTCACCGTAAGCCGTAAAAGCCTCTCTTCGCTGCTCTTTTCGAGATGGTCGGCAAGCCTGCGCATTGCCGGCGACATCTTTTCTTTGACCCTTTCCGCTATCTCCATGCTTCCTTTGTCAACCTCTCGGCTCTGATTATAGTACGTTTTTAACGTACTTGTCAAGTAATAACGTATTTATTTGTCTATAATTTTTTTATGGACAGCCAAACGAAGTTTACCCAAAGGTTCAACGAGATCCTGAAATATTCGGACGTGAAGCAGACGGCGCTCGCAAAGGCGGCGAACGTCTCCAAACAGTGCATTTCCGATTATAAGGCGGGAAAGAGCGTACCGAGCCTCGACACCCTCTACCTGATCTGCAAGTATCTCGATATTTCCGCGGACTATTTGCTCGGCTTGGAAGATTAGGACGGTCCGCCAAAACAACGGGAAAATGAGACAAAAAGGGACGGATTTTGTCGATTTTTCAAATAGTTTTTACAAATTCCACCCTTGCGGCTTGCAAAAAAGGCGGCTGTGTGGTATAATTTTCGGGAACAGACGGGGGAAGAGAAATGCACGAGGGACACAGAAAGCGCATGATGGAGCGGCTTGCGGAACACGAAGAAAGTTTGCAAGACCACGAATTGCTCGAAATCCTGCTCTTTAATGCGATCCCGCGCAAGAACACGAACGAGATCGCGCACGCCCTTCTCGACCGTTTCGGAAGCCTTTCCGCGCTCTCCGAAGCCCGCATGGAGTCGCTCGAAACGGTGGACGGTGTGGGAAGATGCACGGCATGTTATCTGCGGTGCGTCTTTGCGCTCATGGACCGCATGAAGAGCGAGAAGGAGAGAGAACTTCCCACGGCGAAAAACCTCTCCGATTTTTCCGAGCTCCTCAAAAAGCGTCTGCGCGGGATCGACCATGAGTGCATTGTCCTCATCGCCGTCGGCAAAAACAACGAGCTCCTCGGCGTGGAGTCTTACAGCACGCACGAGAAGAACAGGGCGCAGGTCGCGCCGCAGATCATCACCCGTTTCTTTGCGGAATACGACCCGAAGGCGGTCGTGATCGCGCATAACCATCTCTGCGACCCCGCCACCCCTTCCGAAAGCGACGATCTGTTTACCCGACAGATACAGGCTCTGTGCTCCTTCCACGGCATTCCCCTCTACGACCATATCGTCGTCTCCCCGAACGAGGTGTACAGCTACCACGCGTGCTCCCGCTTCGACTATGTGGGCACGATCCCCCTCGAACCCCTCTTTTGCCGCAAGAAAGTATGAAGAAGATCACCTTTGACGAACAAAATTTAAGCGAATTCCTCCGCGTGGGGAAGGTGCTCATCTTCTGTCTGTTACTGCTCGTGGAGGTGATCGTCGCCGTCAACAACCGCACCCTCGTAACGGTCGGGATCTCCGCGCTGTGGGTCATCATTCCCACCGAAGTCGCCCTCGCCGCCGAGAACGCCATCAAAATGTGGGGCGTGAAAAACTTTAAGCAGAAGATCGCTTGCTATGTGTTCGACGTGCTCTTTCTGCTCGTGCTCACCTATTTCACCTCGGGGGGGCTCATCTCCACCCTCTACGTCATCATTCTCACCGAGTTTTATTTCAGCCAGGAAAAGCTCTCGGGGAGCATTGCGATGGGCGTGTGCAGCGTGGTGCTCTTCCTCGTCGTGTTCGCCGTCTCCAACGCGCTGAAAAGCCAGGAAGTCGACATCGGGTCCATCGTGGCGGGCTCTTTCAACGACCTCATCATCTTCGTGATGCACTTCTTCATCGTCAACTTCACCTTGCAGATCTGCCGCAAGAACATCGAGATCAAGAAGACGGTCGACGAACTCAACGAGGCGAACGAAAAACTCATCAAAGCCAATGCGGAACTGAAAGCGGTGACCGCGCTCGAAGAGCGGCAGCGGATCGCCAAGGACATCGACGGCGTCCTGGAGGAGAGCAGCATCACCGTGGACACCCACCACCTGACCAGCCTGGGCGAGTACGTAGCGGCCCTGTGCTTTGCCGAGAGCATCGGCATCTCCACGGCGGACGTCATCACAAATCCCGAGGCCGACGTCCCCGCCGTCAGCGGCGACGTGACGGGCTGGCCGGAGCTTATGATCGCCTTTTTCGCCGAGCACGGCCTTCGGATCCACGACGGGGAGGTGAGGGGATGAACTCAGTCCTCTATGTGGGCGAGCACGCCAAGACCTACGACGTGGTGTGGCACACCCACGACGAGTGGGAGCTGGTGTACTGCACCGGCGGCGAGGGGGCCTTCAAGTTCGAGAACGGCTCCACCATCAACTATAAGGAGGGGGACGTGG
>CANRCY010000165.1 GCA_947629225.1 uncultured Clostridia bacterium
GGGCGCAAACCGAGCTTTTCGCAAGAAAAGCGTGAAAGACGACCGTACGTCGACGAGACCATGGGAAAACGCAAACTTGACGCAGTATTTCGAAGGTTATAAAACGAGCACCCCTTTTTATTTTGCGCCTTCGCGGCGAAACACCCCCCCTATCGTCTTGAAGATGATCTTGATGTCGAGCCACACCGAACAGTGATCGACATAATAGAGTTCGAGCTTCTGCCGCTCACCGCTTTGATAGGTGCAGTTGCTGCGCCCGTTCGCCGCCCACCAGCCGATCATCCCGGGCTTGACCGAGAGCAACTTCTCCCTGTCCTCGCCGTACTTTTCGTCGATCTCGCTCTCCATAAGCGGACGCGGTCCGATGACCGAAATATCTCCGATAAAAATGGAAAAGATGTTGGGCAGCTCGTCAAGGCTCGTTTTGCGCAGAAATTTCCCCACTTTCGTGATGCGCGGGTCGTTGTCGATCTTGTACTCTTCGCGGTACTGTTTCAATTGTTCCTCGGTAAGGGTGAGTTCGATTTGATCGGCATTCTTGACCATCGAGCGGAACTTGGGAAGATAGATGATCTTGCCGTTTTTGCCCACCCGCTTATGCTTGTAAAAGACAGGTCCACCGTCACTGCATTTCACGACGAGCGCAAGGATGAGATAGAGCCAGCAAAAGATCAGCAGGAACAGCCCCGAAGAGAAGATGTCAAAGGCGCGTTTGAAAAAGAGATAACACTTGTAGCGAAACCCTTTTCGCGCCTGAAAATGCGCCGCGGCGGGCTCGGAGCTTTGACGATCTTGCACCCCGTCCTCGTTTTTCGTATTCCGATCGACTGCGGGGAACTCGTCCTCGGAAACCACCATTTGTCCCGTTTCGTCCAACATGAGGAAAAACTCCTTTTTTTGCTTCATTATCTCCGACGGGCGCGAAAAAATACCCGCCGAAAGACCGTTCTTCGGTAAAAACCACATTTTTCGCCCGCAAATGCTAAAAAAACCGTTGCGAGACGATGAATAAAGCACAGCCCTTGCCGAACGACAAGGGCTTGCAAAATGCGTCGCGTTGCGACGTGGTGCCGGTGATCGGGGTCGAACCGATACGGTATTTCTACCACAGGATTTTGAGTCCAGCGCGTCTGCCAATTCCACCACACCGGCATGATCTTCTTGATTATACATGATTTCCCCCGAAAACGCAAGCGATTCCCGCTCCTTTTTTGAGAATCTTTTTCATTTTTCCAAGATTTTGCCTTGCGCTTTTGCAAATTGGCGCTAACGCTACAAAAAGGCGCCCCCCCTCAGACCGCTTATTCGTTGCCCTTCCCGTATTAAGCGGCTTCTGCTTTTCACGGTCGGCGTAATTCAGATAAACGAAAAAATCCGAGTTATTCCGAAAATAGATCCTCATAAAGAGTGATACGCGGCAAAACAATTTGCCATGTCGCTAAAAAGGTGGTATAATAAAATGGTCATTTTTATAAGTAGGAGTATACTCATGAAGCCCAATATCATTTTCGTGGATAGTGAGATTTCAACTGAAAATGGCACAATTAAGGATTTGGGCGCTATTACATCCGATGGCGACCAATTTCATTCTGCGAAAAAAGCGGATTTTTCAAAGTTCGTAAGTGGCGCAGCGTATATTTGCGGACACAACCTTCTACATCATGACTTACAATATATCGGAGAACTGCTGAACACAACAAATCCTCCGACAATTATAGATACTCTTTATATTTCGCCACTGCTGTTTCCGAAAAAGCCATATCATAAATTGTTAAAAGATGATAAACTGCAAAGCGATGAATTAAACAATCCCCTTAACGATTCCATAAAGGCAAGAGACTTGTTTTATGATGAAATAAATGCTTTCCAGCAATTGCCGAATAAATTGAAAAGGATATTTTGCGCCTTATTGTATCCTTATCCCGAATTTCAGGGCTTTTTCATATATAACGATTTCAAGCCATATCCATTAAGCGATATATCAATTAAAGAAGCGTTCGACGGTAAGATCTGTACGAATGCAGATCTTGAACTTTTGCTCAAACATTACCCTGTCGAACTTGCCTATTCTTTGGCGCTCATTGCTTGTGAAGATAAAGATTCGATTACGCCGCCCTGGGTTTTACAAAACTATCCCAAGGTCGAAAACGTTATAAAATTTTTACGACATACACCGTGTGCGGACGGTTGCAAATATTGTAAAAACAAGCTCGACATTCATCGTCAGCTCAAACGGATCTTCAATTTTGACGAGTTCAGGACTTATAATGGTGAACCTTTGCAGGAAAAAGCAGCCGAAGCTGCCGTGCAGGGGAAATCGCTTCTTGCCGTATTCCCGACCGGCGGCGGCAAATCCGTAACCTTTCAATTGCCTGCTATCATGGCGGGAGAAACCACCCATGGATTGACGGTCGTTATCTCTCCGCTTCAATCGCTGATGAAAGATCAGGTGGACAATCTCGAAGGAAAAGGCATTACAGACGCCGTGACGATAAACGGTCTTTTAAGTCCTATCGAGAGAGCCAATGCAATCGAACGGATCTCAAACGGCTCTGCAAACATTCTATATATTTCACCCGAACAACTTCGTTCGAGAACAATTGAAAAATTGTTATTATCGAGAAATATCGCGCGCTTTGTGATAGATGAAGCCCATTGTTTTTCTGCGTGGGGGCAAGATTTCCGCGTAGATTATCTTTATATCGGAGATTTCATAAAAAAACTGCAAAAACAAAAAACCGCAAAATCCCCCATTCCCGTTTCATGTTTCACCGCAACGGCAAAGCAAAAAGTCATTACGGACATTTGCGACTATTTCAAAAGAAAACTTGATTTGGATCTGGACATCTTTGCGACTTCCGCGTCGAGAAAAAACTTGCGGTATGCAGTTTTATATAAAGAAACCGACGAGGAAAAGTACAATACCCTGCGTTCTTTGATCATGGCGAAAAATTGTCCTACCATTGTCTATGTTTCACGGATAAAACGCTCTGTCGAACTCGCCAAAAAACTATCCGACGACGGATTCCCGGCAAGACCGTTTAACGGAAAAATGGAATCTGCCGATAAGATCGCCAATCAAGAAGCATTTATACGTAACGAGATCCAAGTCATGGTTGCCACTTCTGCTTTCGGAATGGGTGTTGACAAAAAAGACGTTAAACTGGTTGTCCATTACGATATATCCGATTCTTTGGAAAACTATATCCAAGAGGCAGGACGAGCGGGCAGAGATGAATCATTAAACGCAGAGTGTTTCGTTTTGTACAATGACAACGATCTTGATAAGCATTT
>CANRCY010000166.1 GCA_947629225.1 uncultured Clostridia bacterium
GGTCGTAGCCGTTGCCCTGCTTGAGGTCGATATCCTCCGCTTCGACGTCCCGGCCGATCTCCTTGGGTTCGTTGAAGTCGAAGGGCGTGCCCGCGACCTTGCGGAATCCGCCCACGGGGATCATCGTCTCGTTCGTGGGCACGATCTCGTCGCAGTCGATCCAAAGGAGATGTCCGAGCACAGAACCGTCCCCCTCTCCGTTCAGGTTGAAGTAGGCGTGGTTGGTGAGGTTGACGGCGGTCTTTTTATCGCTCACGGCGCGGTAGCGGAGTTTGAGTTCCCCGCCGCGGAAGGTGTAGACGACCTGCACGCGGAGATTTCCGGGATAATTCTCTTCGCCGTCGGGAGAGAGATAGGAGAGGATGAGCTCGTCGTTTGCGATCTCGTGCGACCAGATCTTCTTGTTGAAGCCCTCTTTGCCGCCGTGAAGGTGGTTGCCGCGGTCGTTGAGGTAGAGAGAATACTCCTTGCCGTCTACGGTGAGTTTACCCTTTCCGATACGGTTGCCGAACCTTCCGATGAGCGCCCCGAGATAGCCGCCGTTGCGCTCATATTCTTCCACGGTGTTGTAGCCGAGGACGACGTCCGTGGGCGCGCCGTTTTGATCGGGCACGACGAGGCTCTGCAAAATGCCGCCGAAATTCAACACGGTCGCATAATTTGCGCCGTCGCGAAGGGTGAAGGCGAGCACCTCCTTCCCGTCCGCAGTGCTTCCGAATCTTCTTGTTTCGATCATATTGGTTCTCCCGAATTTTATTCGTTTTTTTCAGTTTACGAGACAGGCTCCGCTGCCGCGGACCGCGGTATAGAAGACGTTCTCCTTCCCGAAGACGCGCGCCATCGCCCTGCCGTACTCCGCCGCGCTCTCTTCGCGCACAAAGGCAATCACCGCCCCCGCGAAGCCGCCGCCCATCATGCGGAACGCACCGTCCTTTATCAATTTTTCGCTGAGTTTCGTCGCGAGAGCAAGCGGCTGCGCCGTGTCCCCGGGCACATAACAATTCTGCAAGATCGCAAGGCTGCTCTCTCCGCTCCCCCGCACCGCGGCGAGGAAGCCTTCGATCTCGCCCGCGCGTAGCGAAGAGACCGCGCGTTCCACCCGTTCGTTCTCCTCGAAAAAGTGGAACGCCCTTAAAAGAGCGCGGTCGCTCACCAGCTTGCGAAGGCGGGGGATCTCGCTTTGCAGTTCGGCTTGGGAGACCTCGCGCAAAACGCTCTTTCCCATTGCCGCGGCGACTTCCCCCATTTCGCGGCGGATGTCGGCATAATGGGAGGTGAGAGAGGCATGCGATCCGCCCGTGTTGGTGAGGACGATCGAATATCCCGAAGGGGCGGGAACGCTCTCGACGGCGGGCGCGGAGAGGTCGGCAAAGTCGATCTTGTTCAGCCCGCCGAAGGAGATGCCGCACTGGTCCAAAAGCCCGCACGGCTTACCGAAATAGACGTTTTCGGCATATTGGGCGGCTTTTGCCCGTTCAAGGGGAGAGACCCTCCCCCCGCAATAGAGGACGTTCAGGATTTCGGCGATGAGCACTTCGAACGCCGCCGAGGAAGAGACCCCCGCGCCGCGGAAGACAGTGCTCTGCGTGACGGCGGAAAATCCCCCCACGGGGAATCCGCGGTCGGCAAAATAACGGCACACGCCGCGCGCGAGGGAGACCGACTTCCCCTTTTCCCGCTCGCGGCTGTTGAGGTCGGAAACGGAGAAACGGATGGGAGAAAACTCCGCGGCGCGCACGTCCACGATGCCGTCGTCCCGCGGGGAGAGAAGGCACAAAATATCGCATGTGATCGCCGCGACGAGCACTTTGCCGCGGTTGTGATCGGTATGGTTGCCCACGAGCTCCGCCCTGCCGGGGGAGGAGAAGAGAGCTTGGGGAGCGCTGCCGAATTCTGCCTTGTAATAGGCTTCGAGCGCGTTGAGACGCTTTGCGTCGATGTTGATTCCGAGCATAGAGACCTCCGCGGCGTCCGACCCGAGACGCCCGTTCTTCGAATATTATATCACAGTTGCGGGCAAAAGTAAATAATCTTGCAAAAAATCATGCAAGCTGAAAATATGCGCAAGAAATATTTGCCTCTCGCCCTTGTGCTTGCGGTGCTCCTGACGGTGCTTGCGGCGCTCGGGTATCGGGCGATCGCCCCCGCCTCCCCCACGATCTGCCTCGCCGAGGAACGGGAGAAACAAATTTATCTCACCTTCGACGACGGTCCCAGCACGGTCGTGACGGGGCGGATCCTCGACGTACTGAAAGAGGAGGGGGTGAAGGCGACCTTCTTTATCGTGGGCGACCGCGTGAAGGGCAGGGAGGAGACCCTCCGCCGCATTGCCGCAGAGGGACATACGTTGGGCGTGCATTCCCAAACACATGTATATACACAAATATACGCCTCCGAAGAGGCGTTTCTGCAAGACGTAGAAGAATGCGCGGCAGTCATCGGACGGGTGACGGGGGTACAGCCGCGGGTGTACCGCTTCCCCGGGGGCGGGGACAAGAACCGCAAACGCTTTTCCGCTCTGCTCGAACGGCAGGGGTACCGCGTGGTGTCGTGGAACGCCGTATGCGGGGACGAGGAGATCGCAGAGGCGACTCCCGAAGTCCTGCTCGGCAAGAGCATCGAGACGGCGGAGGGAAAGCGGCGGGTGGTGCTTCTTTTGCACGATTCCGCGCCCCATAAGGCGACTGCCGCCGCCCTGCCGCAGATCATCGGCTATTTCCGTGCAAACGGATACGCCTTTTGCGCGTTCTGAACGTCCCCGCGGCGGAAAGCGGGGCTTTTGCAACGCGGCGCGGACGCCTCTCGGCGAGACGGGCGAGCGCCTTATAGAGTTCTCCGAGCGGGAACACGGCAAAGGACGCGCACAGCACGATGACCCACTGCACGAGGGTGAGCGGCACGAGGCGGAAAGCTCCCGCCAAGAAGGGAACAAAGACGAGCAAGGCGTTGAGGAGAATGCCGACCGCTGCCGTCAAGAGCAGGGCGCGCCCCCCGAAAAACTCCTTGACCGTCGTTCTATCCCGCTCCTTCCGCACGTTGAAGGCGTGGAAGCGGCGGCATTCCCCCAGAAGCGGACGCCGAAGAGGAAAATCCCGACCACGATCGCCGCCTGCAAAACGCCGAACACGACCATGAAGAGGACGGAGCGGGCGGAGAGAAGCTCCTTTGACGAGACGGGCGGTCCTTCCATGAGCCCTTGCGCGCGCTCCGTGCCGAGGGCGAGCACGGGAAGGGACTCGGTGATGAGGTTGATCCAGAGCAGTTGGGCGGAGGTG
>CANRCY010000167.1 GCA_947629225.1 uncultured Clostridia bacterium
GTAGGGTCGGTCCCGCGGGCGCGCCGCACGGCAGCGGGCGCCGAGGGAACGCGCTCCTTCTCATCTACATTCTCATTTTCATTTCCATTCTCATTCTCATTCTTGAAAGCATTTGCTTTTTTTTCGGAACAAGAAAAATCGCTGCGGGGTCTGCCGCCCTGCCGTCCTGCGTCGGCGCGCTTCTGGCAGACGAGATCGTATTGCTTGCGGTCGCGGTCGAGCGTACTCTCGATCTCGAGGTAGAGCATCATGGTAAGCGCGTCGAGGGCGGGCTGTTTGCCGCCGTACTCGTGCGCAAAGATCGCTTTGAGGAGGCGTCCGCTCTGCTCGAAGTCGAGCAATTCGAGCTGCCTTCCATAGCTTTCGTAGAGGACAAAACTTTTCTTCATGCCTCTATTATATCAAACAAACGTTCGTTTGTGTGGCATATGTGCCGATTATTTTTGCTTTTTTTTGGGGGTGAGAAAAGGGCGGACAAAAAAAGACGTCCTTTTTCAGACGTCCCGTTTTTTAGTAGTCGTTTTGCAATCCGAGCAGGTAATCCGCGCTCACGCCAAAAAATTGCGCCAGCTTAAACACCGCTTCGGCGGAGGGAAGCTGCTTGCCCGTTTCCCAATAACTCACCGAAGCATTGCTCAATCCGAGCGCCTTCGCAAGCGCATTTTGCCCGAGATTTTTTTCCGTTCGAAGCTCTTTCAGCCGCTCCGAAAACACCTTTCTGTCAAATTCCCGCATCAAAATAATTCTAATAATAATTAGTGTGTTTTACTTGACTTCTAATTATAATTAGATGTATAATCTCCCTATACGGAGGAAGCATGAAGAGGAGCATCATCATATTTTTGGCAATGGGGCTTACGGCGCTCGGCGCCGCATTCGGCATGACTGCATGCAAACAAAATACGAAAATTGTTTATACGGAAAGCGGACTGTGTCTTGAAGAGCACGAGGAGGGATATACGGTTTGCGGGATCGGGACCTATGAGGGAACGCAAATTTTGATTCCGGAAAATTTTGAAGAAAAGCCGATCACGGAGATCGGGGAAAAGGCGTTTTACGGTTGCGGACAGATCGAGCAGGTTACGATCCCGCAGACGATAACGTGGATCGGGCCGGGTGCGTTTTCCGGTTGCACGGGCCTGAGCGAAATCGAGATCCCGCACAGTGTAACACTCATCGGTAACCACGCCTTTTCGGAAAGTGGCTTGACCGGCATAACTATCCCCGACAGTGTGACTTCCCTGGGCGACAACGCGTTCAGAGCGTGTAAAAAACTTACGAAGGCGGAGGTCCCCGGAAGTGTGGGAGAACTGAGATGGAACGTGTTTGCCGAGTGTACCGCTCTTTCCGACGTTACGTTGGGTGAGGGGATCACGGAGGTCAGGACGAGGGCGTTTTCATTCTGCAATTCTCTTCAGACGATCGAATTGCCGGAGAGTGTGGTTTCTATCGGGCGCTATGCGTTTGAATTTTGCAGTTCGCTCGAGGGCATTCATATTCCGAAGGATGTTACTTATATCGGTGGATTTTCTTTCCGCAACTGTACCTCGCTCGATACATTTTCCATTCCGCAAAAGGTGAGCCAGATCGGCGAGGACGCTTTTTCGGATACCGCATTTTATAACGATCCTGCGAACTGGCGCAATGATACGCTCTGCCTCGATGATTGTCTGATCCATGTAAAAAAGTCCTTCGTTGGTGAATTGAGTTTGGAAAAGGGGACGAGATTGATCGCAGACAAAGCCGCTTTCGGCTGTGAAGCAATTTCCTCACTGACGATCCCCGATGGCGTTTTGTTTCTCGGGAAAGAATCGTTTGCCGGTTGCGCAGGTCTTATATCGGTGACGATCCCCGATAGTTTATTAAAACTCGGCAGTTCCGCCTTTCACGGCTGCGAGCAAATAAAAACAGCGACCATGCCAACATTTGTTATTCCGTCGATCGCAAAAACAAGTCTTGAAAAAGTCATTTTGACGAGTGGTGAGGATATCGGTCCGGAGGCGTTTTGTTACTGCGGTAGCCTTTTGGAACTTGAAATCCGGGGCGGTGTAATTTCGATCGGCGAAAAAGCGTTTTATGGCTGTTCCCGCTTGATTTCGGCCACGTTCGGCAGTAGCGTGACGACAATCGGAAAGGAGGCGTTTTCCGACTGCCGCCGCCTTTTGCGGCTCGAAATTCCGGATAGCGTAACGACGATCGGCGAGAAGGCATTCTATCATTGTCTTAACCTGACCTCGGTAACGCTCGGCAGCGGAGTAAAGGAAATCGAGGAAGACGCTTTTGAAAATTGCTATAAGCTGATCGAGGTCTGTAACGGGTCCGCTCTGTCTATTGCGAAAGAGGAGGACAAAAACGGAAAAATCGCAGAACACGCGGAGCACGTTTTTCTCACAATGGGAGAAAGCTATCAGACGGTACAAGACGGATTTCTTTTTTACGAGGATGAAGATAAAACGCTGCTTCTCGGTTATATCGGGGAAGAAAAACAAATCGTACTCCCGCAGCTGTCCCCGGGCGGGAAAAAATATGCGATCTACAAATACGCCTTTGCCGAAAGCAGTTTACATAGTATGGTCGTGCCGACAGATGTCACTGAGATCGGAGAAAAAAGTTTTATGAATTGCAGCGAGCTATTTGCCGTGTATTATTCAGGCGATGTTTCTGAATGGAAAAAAATCAACGGAAGTTCCAATGTTCCCACTTCAGCGGTGTATTATTTCTCCGCAACGGAGCCGACAAAGGCACAGTGGAAAGAGAATAAAAATTGGTGGCATTATGGCGAAGGGAATATGCCCGAGGCATGGGAAAACGAGAAAAGGTAATTTTTCGGACAAAGCAGGCCGCGGGACGCTTGAAAGGGCGTCCCGCGGCCATTTTTAAGACTGCAGTGCTTTGCGCTCAACATGACGTGATTTTTTTGCCCACCCCATTGGAGGGGGTCCCATTACCCTCTCCTTAGGAGGGGGGTAGGGGGGGTGGTGTCCTTTGTTCTCCAACAACACCACCTCAGTCACCTTCGGTGACAGCTCCTCCTTAGGAGGAGCCTTGTGTGCCCCCTCCAATGGAGGGGGTACCCCTTTTCGTCATTTCGCCCCGCGCGCTGTTCTGTTTCTCTAAGCGCGGCACGAGCCGCAGGCGAAGTACCGAAGCGAATGCAATGAGCGAAGTGGAGAAATCTCAACCTCTTGCTGTCCCTGAAAGGGTGGAGCATTGCCTTCTGCCAACGATTGATAATCGTTGGCGCAATGCGACATGAG
>CANRCY010000168.1 GCA_947629225.1 uncultured Clostridia bacterium
GGTCGCGCAGCGAAGAAGCGTGGTTCTTCTCGCGCAAGAGAGTTATGTTCACGAAAAATCTTGCTTCGCAATCTTTTTCCGTGAGGAAATTAACTTGTTTGGTTTAACCCGCTTGTCCTCTTATTCGTTTCATCGGACAAGAAGTTGCAAGAGTGCAACAAATTGGGTCGCGCAGCGAAGAAGCGTGGTTCTTCTCGCGCAAGAGAGTTATGTTCACGAAAAATCTTGCTTCGCAATCTTTTCCGTGAGATTTCTCGATTCCGCTTCGCTCCACTCGAAATGACAAAAGAAGTGCGCGCAAGGTCGAAATGACAGAATAGACGTTGACGTGCAAGCACGACCGTTTCCGTATATCTCATCTTAGCATAAATTTTCTCGGTTGTCAAAGTATATTTCCCCGCAAAACAAAAAAATAATAAAAATTTTTCTTTTAGCCGTTGCAGACATTTCAAAAATATGATAGACTATTGGCAAAAGGAGTACAATATGAATATTTGGCACGACATTGACCCGTCGAGGATCACGCCCAAGTCTTTCGAGGCGCTCATCGAGATCCCGAAGGGTTGCAAGGCGAAGTACGAACTCGATAAAGAGACGGGGCTTCTGAGGCTCGACCGCGTGCTCTACACCTCCACGGTCTACCCCTCCAACTATGGCTTTATCCCGCGGACCCTCGCCGAAGACGGCGACCCGCTCGACGTGCTCGTCCTCTCGGGGGAGACGATCTATCCCATGACCCTCGTCTCCTGCTACCCGATCGGCGTCATCAAGATGATCGACGGCGGTTCGCTCGACGAAAAGATCATCGCCATTCCGCACAAAGATCCCACTTACAACGACTATTACGACATCAAGGAACTTCCGAAGCATGTCTTCGACGAAATGATGCACTTCTTCGAAGTGTACAAGAGCCTTGAACACAAGAAGACGACGGTCAAAGAGATCGCCCACCGCGACGATGCCATCGAGATCATCGAAAAGTGTATCAAAATGTACCGCGAAAGCTACGGAAAGCGTAGCTGAACATAAGGGGGGAAACTATGAAAATCATCTTTTTCGGGGATTCCATCACCGAATCCTGCCGCAACTTGCAAGACCCGTCCGATTTGGGCGAGGGTTACGTCAAGATCGCGGCGGGCAAACTTAAATTGCTCTATCCCGACGCGGAGCTTGAAATCCTCAACCGCGGCGTGGGAGGGGACCGCACTGCCGAACTTCTCGCGCGCGTGCAAAAGGACGTCGTCGCCGAAAAGCCCGACATTGTCGTGCTCGCGATCGGCGTAAACGATGTGTGGCACCGCTTTTTGCTCGGCAGAGAGACCACTCTTTCGCAATTTACCGAGAACTATGAACGTCTCGTAAAGATCGTCAAGGGCACGGGCGCAAAGCTCCTTCTCCTGCAACCCTTTGTTCTGAACATGGAAGACAAGCCCCGTCTCCGCCCCGAACTCAACAAGTTCAATGCGGTCATTTCGGAGATCGCGGAGCGCGAAGAGCTCACCCTCATTCCGCTCGACGAGATCTTCATGGGGCTCACGCAGGACATCAAGCCCGAACAGTTCTCGGTGGACGGGGTACATCCCACCCACCGCGGCTGCCGCTATATCGCCGACCTCGTCATCAAGGAGCTCAAAAAATATTTATGAAAAAACTGCTCGTCGTCGTGGATATGCAACGGGACTTCGTGACGGGTTCGCTCGGCACGGAGGAAGCCCGCGCGATCGTGCCCCGCGTGCGGGAACTTGTCGCCGCGGCGGAAGAAGTCGTTTTCACCGCCGATACGCACGGGGAGAACTATCTCGAAACGCAGGAAGGGAGACGTCTCCCCGTTCCCCACTGCATCGCGGGGACGGAGGGCTGGGAGATCTTGCCCGAAGTGTACCGCGCGGGGGCGAAGATCTTCGAAAAACCCTCCTTCGGGAGCGAGGCGCTCGCCAGCTATGTAAAGGAGGGCGGATACGGCGAGATCGTCTTCTGCGGGGTCTGTACGGACATCTGCGTGGTGAGCAACGCCCTGCTCGTGAAAGCGGCTCTCCCCGAAGCCGAGGTGCGCGTAGTCTCTTCGGCATGCGCGGGGACGACGCCCGCGCGCCACTGCGCCGCGCTCGAAACCATGCGGAGCTGTCAGGTGACCGTCGTTTAAGCCCCGCGCCGCCGTCTTTTTGCAAAGGCGGGGCGGATTCTCATCCGAACCCTTCCCACGGAGAAGATCATGACCAAGAAAGAGCGGCTCGAACAGGATATTCGGCTTTCGGAAATTTATTGCGGCATTCTGCACGGCAGTATGCGCTTCGAAGAGGGGGAACCCGTCCCGTTCTTTTATCATTTCGGCTGTCCCGAGTTCGCGGTGCTCCGCAAGCGTTACGGCTTGGAGGAGATCGCGGGCAGGGGCGGCGATTTTTCTATGGCACTCAGACTCTGCCGCTGGCTCGCGCCCAACCTTTTGCACGAGGGAGATTTCTCTCTCACGGGCGGACACGGCGTTCCCCATAATGCGCTCGCCCTGCTCGATTACGCCTTCGGGCGGAAGGACCGCGGCTTGAACTGCGTCTGCAAGGCGAAAATTTTGACGGAGTGCTGTCTTGCGCTCGGGATCCATGCGCGGCGGGTCGGGCTCTATCCCAACTCTCCCTACGACATCGACAACCACGTCGTGACGGAAATTTTCGACGCGCAGACAAAAACGTGGTGCATGCTCGACCCCACGACGGGCGGGTATTTTACGGACGGGTCGAAGCCGCTCTCCTGTCTCGGGATGCGCGCGGCATTGGCGGAGCGGCGGGGGAGCGCGGTACTTCCTCACCAACGGGCGAAGGACCTTTCCGCGCTCATGCAAAAGAATGCGGAGTGGAACGTGTATTACGCCAAGAACAGCTTTTATTTCACCGTAGAAACGGTCTCGGGCTTCGGCACGGCGAACGCGCGGGACGCGTACTTCGTGCCGCTCGGCTTCGATTGCCGCGCCCGCAGCGCCAAAAACAACGAATTCCTGCTCGCCAAAGCCAAGGAATGGGGTTGGGACAGGGCGGCGATCGAACGCATCGAGCTTTGGCGGGAAGAGGCAGACGACCGCGCCCCGCTCATCGGCTCCCTCGCCATGTGGAACCCGCCCCAACATTAAAGCTCTCCCCGCAAAATAAATATCCATCGGCTAAGCCGGTGGTTTTTCAGTTTCGGGCTATTAGCCCTCATGATACCAGCGGCGCGCAAGCCGCGCATAAGATAAAATAACTGGTCTTGAAAAAATACCTC
>CANRCY010000169.1 GCA_947629225.1 uncultured Clostridia bacterium
CCGTCTTCCCGCCCGTGTTCGCGCCGCTGATGAGCAGGAAGGAGTTGCTCTCCCCGACCGCGACGGAGACGGGCACTGCCGTTTTACTGTCGAGAAGGGGGTGCCGCCCCTTGACGATCTCCACCGCGCCGCGGCTGTTGAGAATGGGTTTTACGCAGTGCAGACGGTAGGCATATTCGGCGCGGGCGTAGTAGCTGTCGACCTCGCATAAAATCTCAATATCCCGTTCGAGCCCTTCGCGCATTCTGCCGACGGCATGGGAGAGCTCGCTTAATATGCGCTCGATCTCCTCCTGCTCGTCGATGGTAAGGGAGCGGAGTTCGTTGTTCATTTCGAGCACTTCCTCGGGCTCGATGAACACCGTCTGCCCCGTTTGGGAGCGGTCGTGGATAAACCCCTTTACGCTCTTCTTATATTCCACTTTTACGGGAATGACGTAGCGGTCGCCGCGCATGGTAATAACGGCGTCCTGCAAATATTTGCTCTCCTCGCCCACGAGATATTCGGCAAGGCGGGCGCGGATCCGCTCGTTCAGGAGCCTGATTTCGCGGCGGATGCCGAAGAGCGTTTCGCTGGCGTGGTCGGAGACCTCGTTTTCGCCGACGATCTTTTCGCCGATCTCCTCTTCGAGCCTTTGGTCGAAGACGAGGCGGTCGGTGAGCTCCCGCATGCCCGAGAGAGCTTCTTCGGCAAAGGAATGCACCGAACGGCGGCATACCCGCGCGGCGCGGAGCAGAAGGGCGACGTCGGTCAGTTCTTTACACGAGAGGGTCGCCTTCTTTTCGGCGCGCTCCAAACTGTCGCCGAGGGGGGGAAAGTATTCGACCTTCCCCGCGCCGAGGCGGAAGAGAAGGGCGAGCGCTTCCTCCGTGAGAGAGAGGGTGCGGCGCGCCTCGGAAAGGTCGTTTGTGGGGCTGAGCGCGAGCACGGCTTGCCGCCCGCCCTCCAGAGAGGCATAGGCGGACGCGGCGGAAAGAATTTTATCGAGTTCCAGCCGAAGATGATGCTTCTTCATAACATGCTCCTGTAAGCGTGCCCGCGGCTCGCATTTGCAAGCGGGGCTTTTTCGGGATTTCCGAGATAGGGCGAAAGGGCGTTTGCCTGCCCCGTAATGTCAAACAGGCTCCCCGTATCGTGTTTTTCGATGACGAGCGGGGCGCAGTTGTACAGCTCAAAGCGGCAATTCGCGCCCGAAGCGCGGTATCGGCGCAGGGGGAACTTTCTCCCCTCTTCGTCGGTCAGGGTATATGTCTGCCGCCTGTCGCACCCGCCGCAAGTCAGTTCGAAGGGACAGTAGCAAAGGTCCATGACCTTTACGCCGCCGAAGCGGAGAGAGAAGACGTTCTCCCCCGAAAGGGCGTCCTGTTCGCGCACGGTGAGCTCTTTGGAGAGGGCGATAACATGGGCTCCCGCCGCCTTTGCCTCCGCGACCGAGAGGGAATTCGTCAGATTCCATCCCGTGCCCGCGAAAAATTTTTTGCCGTGCTCCCGCGCGAAGGAGAGCCCGTAGTAGCCGTCGCAGTACACCCCGCAAAAGAGGGGCAGGGCGGGCAAGATGAGCGCCTCGTCTTCCGAAGTGAAGAAGGGCGGAAGATAGAGAAACCTTTCCCCTTCCCCCTTCGCCGCTTCCGCGGGGGAAATGCGGGCGTAGTCGCGCGGTTTGTAGATGAGGATATCGGCTTTCAGCCCCGTGAGGTCGTCCGAGACGATCGCCGTGCGGGTCTCTTTCCCCTTCTCCGCGGGCGAAATTTTGCCGTCCATAGAGGGAAGCGTCTCCCGCGGGGGAACGAGATAGGCGCAGAGCGCGCCGTAAAAGTCGCGGCGGAGCGCATTCAGCGCCGATTTGGGCAGGAACGCGCCCTCCGTTTCGATCCTTTCGAACGTCACCGCAAAGGGCAGACCGTCCGTCTTTGCGAAGTTGTCTTCGAGCTCTTCCCGCGTGAGCGGAGCGCTCTTTGCCGCCGCCAGAACGTCATACGTCCGCGAAAAACCGCCGCAGGAGACGCGGGCGGGCTCGCCCGAGACAAAGCGCAGGGAGAGGGCGATCTCCCGCGTGCGCGTACAAGAGAGCCGCTCGGGAAGCGCCGTTTCGGTGGTGAGGCGCACCTCGTCGCCCGCTCGGAGCGTTTCCCCCGAGGTCAGAAAGAACCCGCCCGTTCCGCTCCCGCCAAAGAGCGCGCCGCCGACCTCGCGCCCGCCGCGCAGAATTTTGAACCCGTCCCCCTTTTGCGCGGGATAGTCGCTTTTGCAGAACGTTCCGCTCCGGATCTCCCCCACGCGCTCGCCGATGTGCCCCTGCACGTTGCGGGAGAGAAGATCTTTTTTTTGCCCGAAGGCGAGCCCCTCGGTATAGCCGCCGCGATTGTAGGCGCGCTTCAGATCGGAGAGGGCGGAAGAGCCGTCTTCCCCCGCGAGGAGGGCGCGGTAATAGCGGACTGCCGCCGCAACGTATTCGGGACGGCGCATCCTTCCTTCGATCTTCAAAGAAACGACCCCCGCCGCGAGAAATTCTTTCAACCGTTTCCCGACCGAGAGATCGGAGAGGGAGAGGGCGTAGGCAAATTCTTCATACCCCGCTCTGTCGACGGAATATTTTTTGCGGCAGGGCTGTTTGCACCGCCCGCGGTTGCCGCTGTTGTTGCCCGCAAAGGAGGAGAGGTAGCACTGCCCCGAAAAACAGGTGCAGAGCGCCCCCTGCACGAAGACTTCCGTCTCGAGGACCTTCGAAATTTTTCCGATCTCGGAAAGAGGGGTCTCCCGCGCGAGCACCACCCGCGAAAAGCCGCACTCCTTTGCCAGACGCGCGCCCCGCACGTTGCAGCACCCCGCCTGCGTGGAGAGGTGCAGAACGATCTGCGGATAGCGTTCCTTCACCCTTTTGCCGAGGAGCATATCCTGCATGAGGATTGCGTCCGCGCCCGCTTCCCATGCGTCCTTTACGCTTTGGAAAAAGTCGGGCAGTTCCTCTTCCTTGACGAGGGTATTGAGGCAGACGTACACCTTCGCGCCCAAGAGATGGGCGTGGAGGGCGAGCTCTTTGAGGGCTTCATAGCCGAAATTCTCCGCACTGCTGCGCGCGGAGAAACGGGAAAGCCCGAGATAGACGGCGTCCGCGCCGCTTGCAAGCGCGGCGCGGGCGGATAACATATCCCCCGCAGGGGCGAGAATTTCGCAGTTCATCTTCCGATCGTGCGCTGGATGAGCTCTTGCGCCGC
>CANRCY010000170.1 GCA_947629225.1 uncultured Clostridia bacterium
GCGGGGGCATAACTTCTTTCCTGCGGCTGATTATCTTTTCCCACGAAGGGGATATTGTCGTTGTACATTGTTTAACCTCCGAATACGTTTAATAATTTGAATAGTTTTCCGCTCGTGCGGTTGTCTTCATAAGCCATGTCCGTGAGGGCGATCCGCGAGCTCATGGACGGTTTGTTGTAATAGGGCAAGTCGGGCGCGAGCTGTTCGCACACGCAGCCGAGACGGCGGGAGAGATGTTCGAGCGCGCCCCTGATCCCGTCGAGCCCCTCGCCCGTGACGTATAGCGGCTTGCAGTCGAGCTCCTTGCCCGAGCAGACTTCGAGAAATCCGCTCACCTTCTCGCAGAGCTCATCCAAACCCGCCTTGACTTCCTCGATGAAATCGTCGGTCGGAATGTCGTACGACTGCCCTCCGAACAGGAACTCTTTGCTCTTCGCCTCCCGTTTGAGGTAGAGGTTGGAGCGGGTCAGAAGTTGCAACGCCCCTTCATAGGGCAAGCCGAATTTTTGCATGAGGCGGACGGCGATCTGCCCTTGCCCGACCCAATAGGTCTCCTGCGCGAGGATCCCCCCGCCGAGCAACAGGCACACGGTGGAAGAGAGAAATCCCACGTCGAGGAAGAGCGCGTACTCGTCCCTCGTTTCGGGGGGGATGAGATAGCACGCCGTCGCAAGCTGTGTGGGCAGGAAGCGGAGCTCCGTCTTTCTGCCGAGAAATATCTTTTCGACCGTCGAAGCGAAGTACTCCGAACAGTAAAAGTACGAAAGAACGCCCGAAAGCCCCGTGGAGTACAGCCCCGCGGGGTCGGCGACGCGGCGGTTGTCCGCCGTGGTATAGATCATGCTCGTGACGCGGATGCCGCGGTAGCCGTCGAGTTCTCTTCTGCCGCTGTCGAAGAGCGCGTCCTTTTCCCTCACGCCGATCTTGAGCCGTTTGGGGAAGCCGACGACCTGCTCTTTGGGCACGACGAGCGTAAATTCCCCGGGAACGCCGACGTAGAGGGTGCGGAATTTTTCCCCGCAGATCTGCTCCACAGCGTCGAGCGCGCGCAAAACCGCGGCGGAGAGTTCCTCGGCGTCGTAAAATTCGCCGTCCTGATAGCCGCCGTAAGGTTCGGTCTTGCTTGCCTTGAAAACGAAGGTGTTGTTCACCCCCCTTTCGCCGACAAAGATCGCGATCTCCGAAGAACGGATGTCGAGGACAGCCACACTCTTTTTCGCCATTCTTCTTTCCCCTTGTATATTCTTTCCTTATTATATCAAAATACAGTACCCGTGTCAAGAGAATAAACGTATTTTTTTACACGGTTTCCGTTGTCCTTTTGGTTTTAGAACCCACGAGGTAGACGCAAGGTTCTTAATGGGAGAACCTTTTCTCGGCTGCCCCTTGAGGGGGAGCTGTCACGAAGTGACTGAGGGGGTGTTTTATTTGCGACACCCCTTCCGCCTCCTTCGTCGGCACCCACCCCTCGAGGGGTGGGCAAGGAATCAAAAGATCAGAGCCATGCCCCAATAAAAAACCACCCGCTATGGGGTGGCTATTTGATGTCTGTATTCATTTTCCTCAGAAAGGAAGTTTGTCGCGGTGCTTGCTCACGGTAAACCCGCCGCCGACGTAATCGACCACGTCGAAGAAGCCGTATAGCTTCTGCATGTCGCTCAGGCTCTGGTAGTAGCTCAGCACGCTCTCGGCTTTTTGCTTGGTGAGATGGGAAGGGTTGAACACGTCGACATACACTCCCTCTTTGAGCCGAAGGCGGAACACTCCCTCCGTCTCGTTCACCGCGGAGATGAGGCTCACCGAGGTGAGGTTGGCGCGCACGTCGCCGAGGCTTTCGGCAAACACGCCGCAGAACGTGAGGAGCTCCGTAAAATATTTTCCTCCGACGGTCTCGCCTTCCTCTCCCGTAAATTCGAATCCTTCGAGAAGGATGTTCTCCCCGCCGCGGCGGTTGAGATTTTCCTCTTTTTCATAGAGGAAGAGCCCCGTTTCGTCGAGCACGGCGTATTTGCCGTTCTGCCGCGCGAAGGCGTACGTCTCTTTGCGTTCCGTAAGGGTGAGAGAGAGGGTCGCGGGGAAATGTTTCTCGATCTTCTCCGCGCGGAACGCGGGGTAGCGGCGGACGATCTCTTCTACTTCGCCGAGGTCGAGGAAGGTGGTGCTCGAACCGACGTATTTCTCTTCGAGCTCCTCCTGTAAGGCATAGCAATCGGCGACCCCCTCGTCGGAGAGCGTCGCATAACCGATCTTCACGTCTGTCACGGTGAACACGGCGTTGAGCGCCGCCCCGATCACCGCCGCGAGCAGGAAGACCCCGATCGCCGTTGCCAAAAGTATCTTTCCCTTTCTCTTCATAGGTATGCTCCTCTTTGCCTAAACGCGCACCCGCTTGATCCGCGCGCCGAGGCTCGCGAGTTTCTCTCTCAGCCGCGCATAGCCGCGGTCGATGTGGGAGAGGTCCATGACTTCGCTCGTCCCCTCCGCGCCGAGCGCCGCAAGCACGAGCGCCGCGCCCCCGCGCAGGTCCCCTGCCGTGACGCAAGCCCCGTGCAGACGCTTTACGCCGCGCACGAAGGCGAGCCTTCCCTTCACTTCGATGTCCGCCCCCATCTTTCTGAGTTCGGGCACATATTTGTAGCGGGTCTCGAAGAGATTCTCCGCGATGACCGCTCCCCCCTCCGCGCCGCTGTTGAGCGCCGTCGCTTGCGCCTGCAAGTCGGTGGGAAAGCCGGGGAAGGGCATCGTTTCAATACGGCGGTTGCATTTCAGCCTGCCGTTTCCCGTTATCCTTATTTTATCATTTTTCGTATGGATTTTGCAACCGTTTTCACGTAATTTATGTAAAAGCATGCGGATATTCTCGGGAGAGACCCCGACGACTTCCACTTCTCCGCCGCAAATGGCGCATGCCATGAGGTAGGTGCCCGCCTCGATGCGGTCTTTCATGGGTCGGAAGCTCACGCCGCCGAGCGTCTTTACCCCCTCGACCGCGATGACGTCCGTCCCCGCGCCGTTGACTTTTGCCCCCATGGCGTTGAGGAAGCGTTGCAGATCGACGATCTCGGGTTCCTTTGCCGCGCCGTGGATCACCGTTCTCCCCTCTGCCTTGACGGCGGCGAGCAGGATGTTCTCCGTCGCGCCGACGCTCGGGAAATCGATGGGGATCTCCGCGCCGCGCAGCCGTTCACATTCGCAAAAT
>CANRCY010000171.1 GCA_947629225.1 uncultured Clostridia bacterium
CTGCTTGAAGCCGTCGTTGGGCGCGCCGACGGGGAAGATCATCGCATTTTCGTGCGCCGCCCGTTCCGTCTCGGGGTCCTCTTCCACCCACACGTCCTTTGCCATGTTGAACACTGCCCACGCCTTGGGCCAGCCCGCATAAAAGCCGACGTGCGTGATCGCGGCGGCAATTTCCTTTTTGGTAACGCCCGCCTTTTTGGCGTTCTCCAAATGATATTTGAGCGAAGAATCGGTAATGCCCGACGCCATGAGCGCGACTACCGTGATCATGCACCGCGTTTTATGGTCGATGTCACCGTTGTTCCAATTCTCGCCGAAGAGAATATCGTCGTTGTAGTGCGCGAAGTCGGGAGCGAACTCCCCGAGCGATTTTCTCCCCGCGTCCTGCGTGATCTTTTTCATTTCAATCCTCCTTATTTCCGATTTTATGCCCTTCTTCTTCGGAACGCGTTTTAAGCCGCTTTTTCCTCTTCGTCCTGCTCTTTCTCCGCGTCCTCTTTTGCGGCGGCATGGGCGCGCCGCTGTCTGATAAGGAGCCACAGGAACACGGCAAACGCGGCTCCCGCAACGAGAAACGCCGCCCCCGCAACGCAGAGCAGAATGAGATTCCCGCCGAAGAAAGCCGTCTCTTCGCCGAGACGCAGAACGGGGTATTGCAGTTCGAGCACGGTATAGCCGATCAGGCTGTAAAGCGCATAAATTGCGACCGCCCCGAACAGCACGGTGAAAATAGTAAAAACGATCTTTTTCATCTTTTTACTCCATTATGAACCCGCCGACGAACACGCCGTCTTTGTCGAGATAGCCGATTTCTCCCTGCGTTACGATCTCCTGCACGCTGACGCTCTCGCGGAAGCGGGAGATCTCCGCCTTGAGCTTTTTGGGGGTGAGGATCCCCGAAATTTCGATGCGGTTGTCCTCCCCCGCAAGTTCGTTATACAGCCCGAGGGTAAACGCCGAACAGTTGGAAAGAGGCGTCCATGTATTGTGCTCTTTGAGATACTCTCCGAGCCCCGAAAGCCTTTCCGCCGAAACGGGGCAGGTCACGGAGACGCGGTCGGTATACTTCACGCGGTTTTGGACGAAGGCGCTCTCCACGTTGAACCAAATGCCGAAACTTTTGGTAAGGGACCAAGTGCTGACGGTTGCGCTCTCCCCTCCGCCGAGGGAAAAGCCGCAAATATCGAGAGGTTCTTCTCCCTCGTTGGTGAGCATCAGAAAGGCATGCCCCAGATTGACGAGACCGAACACCCGCTCCCCGTCGCCCGAGCTTGCGAACACGGTGACCGAGGCGACCGCGTCTTCGTCCGCGGCGACGGAGCGTTCTTCCGAAGTCCCGCCGCATGCGGAGAGCATGACCGCCGCGGCGAACAGCAATAAAAGCAAAACGCCTATGCCCGTCTTTTTTTGTGTTTTGCGCTCTTTCATCTTCAATTCCTCATCCGCGCCTTAAAAGACAGAGATCATAATAGAGATATTATAAAAGATAGAAATATTATATCAGAAAGCGCAAAAAAAATCAAGCCCTTCTAAGGAAAATCTAACCCCCTCCATCGGAGGGGGACTTGGACGTACCAAGATTCCCTCGGAGAGCCGCCATTCGAACTTCGTTAAAGCAATTCGGCTCGGAATGACGCATTCGCGGATTTCTATTCCGTATTTCGCCCCGCTCTTCCAAATTGTCATTTCGAGCTTGTCGAGAAATCTTATCCTTGCCCACCCCTTGAGGGGTGGGTGGCTTGCCGCCAATGGCGGCAAGACGGAAGGGGTGTTTTGTATGACACCCCCTCAGTCTCGGCTATCGCCTCGCCAGCTCCCCCTCAAGGGGGAGCCAAGGGTGCCTCCCCCCAACGCATTGGGGGGAGGGTAGGAAAGGGGGCTCCTTATTTTCACTCACTCATACCGTTTCCAATAATAATGAGAGTAAGTATTCGTCAAATATTGTGCGGCTGTTGTAGGGTCTTCAAGTCCCGAAAGAGTTTTGCTATCTGCTTTCCATCCATTCGGATTTTCAAAATGCACTTCTTTCAACCCGCTACAACCATAGAACGCACCGTTTCCGATCGAGGTCACGCTGTCGGGAATCGTGATTGAAGTCAACCGGCTACAATCCCCGAACGCATAATCTCCGATCGAGGTCACGCTGTCGGGAATCGTAATCGCAGTCAATCCGATACAACCCCTGAACGCATAATCTCCGATCGAGGTCACGCTATCGGGAATCGTGATTGAAGTCAACCATCTACAATCGTAGAACGCTCCTCCCGCTATTGTTTTTGTACCGCCACGAATGGAATAACTTCCCGAAATCGTATCTTTTGCTTCGATCAAATGATTGCCGATATAGAGGACATCGTCTGTCCAGTTTTCATTGTTGCTGTAATAAGCAGTGAATGTAAACGCACTACTTCCAATCGATGTTACGCTGTCGGGAATTTCAACCGAAGTCAACCCGCTACACCCCGCGAACGCACCACTTCCAATCGAGGTCACGCCGTCTGGAATCTTCAATTCGCCCGTCAACCCGTCGCAATAGTAGAACGCCCTATCTCCAATCGAAGTCACACTGTCGGGAATCCTCAATTCTCCCGTCAACCCGCTACAATGCATGAACGCACGCTCTCCGATCGATGTCACGCTGTCGGGAATTTCGACCGAAGTCAACCCGTTACAAACCACGAACGCAAAATTTCCAATCGTTGTCACGCTGTCGGGGATCTTTAATTTTGTAATTTCTTCCCCGTCCATAAATAGATGGCGTGCATAACTAAGAGGATTGGAACGAGGATCATAAAAGTTAATCCCGCACCATGACGCAAGATTGGAAATATGAACTTCTTTCAACCCGCTACAATCCTCGAACGCCAAAAATCCAATCGAGGTCACGCCGCTTCCAATCGTAACCGAAGTCAACCCGCTACAACCCATGAACGCACTATCTCCAATCGAGGTCACGCTGTCGGGAATCTTTAATTCTCCCGTCAGCCCGCTACACCTATAGAACGTCAAATCTCCAATCGAGGTCACGCTGTCGGGAATGGTAATCGAAGTCAACCCGCTACAACCATAGAACGCATAGGCGGGAATCGTTTTTACATTTTCCCCAAAAGTTACATTTCCCAAATTTGCGCAACCGTCGAAGATATAATGAGATGACGATCCTGCCTCGGTGCAATTTTCTGCATTCCAAA